>JACZQS010000138.1 GCA_022545625.1 Pseudomonadota bacterium | reverse complement strand
CGCCTTGAACTTGATCATTTTGAATCACAACCCGATTCACCCAGAATTAATCAGAGATTCCCTTGTTGTTTGGAGACTGGTTGGTATAGGTATGCTTGTATTCGTCACGCAACAGGTTCTTCTGTACCTTACCCATGCTGTTACGTGGTAACTCGGTGACGAAAAATATTCGCCGGGGTTGTTTGTAATTCGCCAGGCGCTGGCCGATTTCGGCGACAATATCCCGATCGTTTATGGTATAGCCTTGCTTGGCGACGACTACGGCGGTAACGGCTTCACCAAAATCACTATGCGGCAAACCGATGACAGCGGATTCGACGACACCCGGCAACGCATCGATTTCTAGTTCAACCTCTTTCGGGTAAACGTTATACCCGCCGCTAATAATTAAATCCCTGCCGCGTCCAACGATAACAATATAGTTTTTCTCGTCGATCATGGCTAGATCCCCGGTAATAAAATATCCGTCCCGACGAAAATTCTCGGCGGTTTTCTCTTCCATCTGCCAGTAACCCTTGAACAGGTTTGGACCCTTGACTTCCAACATGCCGATTTCGCCATCGGCTAACTCGATACCAGAAGAGGTATCCGTGATCCTGATATCAACACCTGGCAACGGTAATCCGACCGTGCCGGCGCGTCGTGGCCCCTCGTAAGGGTTCGACGTATTCATATTGGTCTCGGTCATGCCGTAACGCTCGAGAATGGTTTTCCCGGTGCGCGCGTGGAATGCCTGGTGAGTTTCCTTTAACAAGGGAGCCGAGCCCGATACGAACAAGCGAATATCCTGCGCTTGCCTGGCAGTGAAGTTGCGGTTATCGAGTAGACGCGTGTAGTAGGTCGGCACACCCATCATGACACTGGCACGTGGCATGATCGATACCACTTCATCGGTATCGAAGCGGGGTAAAAATAATAGCGATCCACCGGCAACCAGCGTGGTATTGATCGCCACGAACAATCCATGCGTATGAAAAATCGGCAACGCATGGAGGAGTACGTCGTCGTTGGTGAAACGCCACAAATCGGCCAGGGTCAGGGCGTTTGAGGCCAGGTTAAGGTGGGTAAGCATCGCGCCCTTGGCACGTCCGGTGGTGCCCGAGGTGTAAAGTATGGCCGCAAGGTCATGCGGACCCCGTGCCACGCTGGAAAACTCGATTGCGGATGCGCTTAGCCGTTCAGGCCAGCTACCCGCATCACCACTGGAATCGAGGGTTTCGATGCGAGTAGCAGTGGCTGCTGCTATCGGCCGCAATGCAGCTTCGGCGGCGGGGTCGCATACCAGTAAGGCGGGTTTGGCATCGCTGATAAAATATTCGACCTCGGGCAGCGTATAGGCAGTATTTAGCGGCAGGAATACTGCGCCTGCGCGGATCGTACCGAGATATAATGCGACCAGGGAGACACTCTTATCAACCTGTGCCGCGACCCGATCACCGGGCTGGATACCTAGCGCAACCAGCGTGTTTGCGACACGGGCGGTTTCATCCAGAATATCTCCATAGCTCCAGTGTCTGCCATCGATTTGCTCGACAAAGGCAGGGTTTACGGGCTTTTGATCGAACAGGGTATCGAATAATAAATTACTCATATAAATAGTACCAAACCACTCAAAAATGCAGGGTCCATACGGATTCAGGGTAGGCAGGTGGTAACGCTAAAAAACATTTAAAAGTCAATAATCTAGGCAAAACTGGCTGAATTTGAGACGATTTTGTCGTGATCTTCGATTAAAAGCATAAATAATAATAAAACACTGTAGATTTTTCTTGAAGTGGGTCTATTCTCATTATTCAACTTATACAAAAAACCTGTAGGAAGCTCGCTATGAGGAATCTTCTGGAGCCTTATTACCTTTTACCAGATATGCCTGGGATTTCAATCGCTATTTGGGTAGCTACCAGCATGCTTTTTTTGTTCTTTGCCCGGGAACCCATGCATAAATTGATTCTGGTTTTTTCGGATTCAACCGCGGGCGGCTTGAGAAAAATGGCTACCTGGATCAAAAAGTCGGCCGATAAAATGCGCGAGAAAGATCGCAAGGTGTTGCTCGAATCGGGCCTTGCCAAGGTACAGGGTGAGATACTTCAGGAATTCCACAAAATTGATACAGCGAATACCAAAGCCCTGGCCGGATATCCTGAACTGCAGTTAAAACTCGATGAAAGTATTTCCAGAATCGATGACGATTTTCAGGTATGTGGGCAGGTTACACCGGAAGCCCCGGGATGGAGCGACGTGGTGGAAACTATCGCCCGGGCCCAGGGATCGAGTGGTGATCGGATAATCGAGAAAATGCTCGGTGAAATACACAAGTCTGCTATCTCTGGTGAAAAGAAGGCCCTGGCTGAACTACGTGAAGTTGCTGGCAAGCGCCACAAGATACTGGGTTCCATGGCGCCGGTGTGGAAGCGCATCGAAAAACTCGGTAAGGAGATCAATTCTAAAGTCGATAAGGTTATGGAAAACAGCCGCAATATGGACAAGTATATGAAGCAGTACGAAAAACTCTCTGGTAGTGGTGTTGAATCCATAGATATGCTGGCTTCAAAAATGACAAAACTTTTTATCATTTCGCTGATTGTAATATTTGTCGGCCTGGTCGGTGCGTTCGTTAACTTTAACCTGATAGCACTGCCGATGTCAGAACTGGTGCCTGCTGGGACCCGGGTAATGGGTCTGGCCGTATCAGAAGTCTCCGCACTGGTCATTGTCGCCCTTGAACTGATGCTGGGCATATTCCTGTTTGAAGCCGTCGGTGTTACCCACACCTTTCCTCAAATTGCCAACATGACACTCGGCAAACGCAGAGTCATATTATATGGCGCGTTTTTCGGGCTATTGTTCCTGTCCCTTGTGGAAGCCTCTCTGGCGATATTGCGTGAACACCTGGCTGAAGCCAAGACTGCCCTGGACCTCAGCCTGGCTGGCGAATCAGCCACGATGGCAGACACCATCGATTCGAATATTACCGTCATAGGGCAGGCGATGCTGGGTTTTGTATTACCCTGGATACTGGCGGTTATCGCGATACCACTGGAAATGTTTATAGAAGCCAGTCAACATGCTTTTGCCAAATTCTACACCCTGTTCATAACCCTGGTGTGCCATCTGGCCAATGTGGTTGCCTACATTATCGAAGGATTCTTTAAAATCCTGATTCACGTCTTCGACATTTACATCATAGTGCCCTTGCAGATATATAAAATGTTCAAAGGGAAACCCCTTGGCGCCAGCTAAACAAGGAAAATATTATGCGAAAAATTATAAAGTATTTCCTGGTCGCCGTATCTGTTAGCTCAATGATCGCCGCCTGTACCGACAGCAAGGAGTACGAAACTTCGTACTGCACACTGGTCGATATATCTGGAACCTATTCGGCTGAGAAAAAAGGCGTGGTCAATATTGTCAAGGCTGGAATATTGCCTAAAATGATCCCTGGCGACAGTCTGTTTTTTGTCAAGATTGACAGCAATAGCTATTCCGAGGAAAACCTGGTCACCAAGCTGACCCTGGATTACAGGCCAACACAGGCTAACAATCAAAAGCTGATTCTGTCAAAAAAGCTGGACAAGTTTGGTAAGGGCAAGGCCAAGTCTCGGATGACCGATATTAGCGGCGCTATGATGCTCTGTTCCGATTATCTCAAGGCCACGCGGTCCGGTACCCAGGTGATATTTATCTTCAGCGATATGAGAGAGGAATTACCTGCGGGCGTAGTGCGCAAATTTGCCGATGACGAGTTTGCAGGAATCGATATTGCGGCGATGAATGTGATCAAGCTCAAAAAGGATAGCGCGAACCCTGAAGTCTACCGCAAGCGTATGAGGAAATGGGATCAACTCTTTACCAGTTCGGGTGCGAACAGCTGGACTACCCTGCTGGATGCGACCAAGATTGAAGAGTTTATTTACGGCGTTAAATAACGTTTCTTGCCCGGTTATTAGAAACTAACCAACCACAAAATAGTGCTTGTCTGACCCGCCATTGCTGGCTAAAATTCCCCGTCTGTAGCGATGGCGTCGCTATAATTGAGTTCTATCGATACCGCATTTGCAACATCTGATCCTGTACGCCCGGATTTGTGCTCATTACAATGACAGAGCACTAACTACCGGGTGAATCGTCTTCACCCGGTTACTTCGGAGTGAAACAATGTCTCAATCGCAAACCATTCGACCCGACTATTTCAAATTACAAAACGGGTCAAAAGCTAATCTGCCTTTTTCGGATGCCGAGTACGCAAGCCGCCTGGTTAAATTACGTCAGCTGATGAACGATACCGGGGTCAACGCGGTGCTGCTCACGTCGATGCACAATATCGCCTATTTTTCAGGCTTCCTTTACTGCTCATTCGGTCGTCCCTATGCCTGTGTGGTGACTGCAGACCGGTGTGTTACCGTGTCGGCGAATATCGACGGCGGTCAACCCTGGCGTCGCTGTTATGGTGAGAACCTGATCTACACCGACTGGAAGCGCAACAATTACTGGCGTGCGGTGAAATCGATTATCCCCGGTGCTGGCCATATCGGGATCGAGGCCGATCACCTGACCCTGGCTGCACGGGATACGATGCTCAGCATGTTGGGTGAAGTTCAAATCAGGGATTTGAACGCCGATATTATGGCATTGCGAATTATCAAATCAGCCGAAGAAATAGAGTTGATCAAGGGTGGCGCACGAATTGCCGATATTGGTGGTGAAGCGGTGAAAGCCGCGATCAAAGAGGGTACCCGCGAAATCGACGTGGCGATGGCCGGACGCGACGCGATGGAACTGGAAATTTCGCGTAGCTACCCCGATAGTGAATTACGAGATAGCTGGGTCTGGTTCCAGGCCGGGTTAAATACCGACGGTGCGCACAATCCGGTTACTACCGCAAGGCTCAAAATGGGTGATATCCTGAGCCTGAATACCTTTCCGATGATATCCGGATATTACACTGCCCTCGAGAGAACACTGTTCCTCGGCGAGCCAGATGCCGATTCCCTGCGAATTTGGCAGGCCAACGTCGGCGCCCACGAACTCGGTCTGTCCCTGATCAGGCCCGGTGCTACCTGTTCGGGTATTTGTGCCGAAATCAATCGATATTTTGACGACCTGGACTTGCTGCAGTACCGTTCATTTGGATATGGCCATTCCTTCGGTGCGCTATGCCACTATTATGGTCGCGAGGCGGGCCTCGAATTACGTGAAGATATCGATACGGTACTCGAGCCCGGAATGGTGGTTTCGATGGAACCGATGCTGACCCTGCCGTTGGGAACGCCGGGGGCCGGGGGGTATCGTGAGCACGATATTCTGGTTGTTGGTGAGGACAGTGCTGAAAATATCACCGGGTTTCCGTATGGACCGGAGTTTAATATTGTAGCTGCGTGATACTTATTCTCCCTGAGTAATAATCCGTCATTCGCGCAGTATAAATCCGTCATTCCCGCGAAAGCGGCGGTCCGGCGTCCCGGAATCTGACAATAAATGTTTCTAGTATCCGAGGAAATCGTCCCGACGCTTGCTCAAAAAACTTAAACTCCCACCCGAAGCCATGTAAACTCGAATTCTATCGCTCAACCAGAATTAACATGCCAGACGACCGAAACCATACCGATGTCCGCGATGCAGTAGCCCGCCTGTGCGCTGACTTTCCGGGACAATATTGGCGCGACAAGGACCGGCAAAAACAATACCCGGTAGAATTCGTCGAAGCGCTGACCGAGGGTGGTTATTTATCAGTTTTAATCCCCGAGGAGTATGGGGGGGCTGGAATGGATATCGCAGCCGCCTGCGCAATACTCGAAGAAATCCAGCGCAGTGGGGCTAATAGCGGTGCCTGCCATGCACAGATGTATACCATGGGAACATTGCTACGCCACGGTAGCGACGCGCAAAAGCGGCAATATTTGCCTGATATTGCCGGGGGCAAATTGCGCCTGCAGGCGTTCGGCGTGACCGAGCCCTCGGCCCCCGAGGCGCTTCCGGTCATCACCTTCGGCGACTCGGTCTCGATTCACTTCAACGGCGAGGAGATCCGGGCCATACACCTCCCGCACGGCCACACGGATGGAGACGCGGTGGTCTACTTCAGCGGATCGAACGTTGTGCACATGGGGGACGACTTCTTCGCGGGCCGGTTCCCCTTCGTCGATCTGTCCACCGGCGGGAGCGTCCAGGGCCTCGTCGTCGCCGTCCGCAGCGTGCTCGAGCAGCTGCCGCCTGACGTCAAGATCATCCCCGGTCACGGCCCGCTCTCGGGCAGGGAGGACCTTCAGGTGTACCTGGAGATGGTGGAGGAGAGCCTCGAGTTGGTGAGCGCCGGAATCGAGGCGGGAAAGAGCCTTAAGGAGCTACAGGGGGCGGGAATGCCCGATCGGTGGGCGGATTGGGGTGGGGGTTTCATCGACTCCGATCGCTGGATCGAGATCCTCTACGAGAGCCTCCAGGGTTCGTAGCGCGCCGCACCACTTGACGGAGTGTGATGGACGCAGCGAACGGCTCGGCCGACGCTCCGGCTTCGGAGCTGGCGGACGGGTACAACCTCGGCTACGCGGATCAGCTCCGAGAGCGACGGCTGCGGGAGCGCGGCCTCGTGCCGCCGCCGGTGGCGGATTGGCTCGAGAGCGGA
>JACZQS010000137.1 GCA_022545625.1 Pseudomonadota bacterium | reverse complement strand
AATGCACTCAAATAACCTGAAGTACCTGCCCCCGAAATGGAGCTTCATGATCAACCACGCGGTCACTGCGAGAACGGCAGAAAATACTATGATCAGACTATCCCAGCCTAACCAACCATAGAGATAGGCAGGTAACCAGGACCCCAGCGCACCGCTGATATAGTAGATAGATACGTATAGCCCGTTGACCACGCCCCGGTGCTCGACTGCCAGGTGATTGACCAGACCCGATAAGGTCGAGTGGATAAAAAAGAACCCGGCCGAGAAAGCGAACATAACAAAATATAACAGGGTGACGTCGGTAACCAGGTACGCGATTAAGCCGGTAGTATGCAACAGTAAACCTGTCATTAGTCCCTTTTTGTCGTCGCCCAGTAAACTTGTGATGCGTTCACTAAAAATAGCAATCGGTATGCCGATCAGGTAGCCAACATACAAACTCGATATCAAAAACGGTGAGACCGATTCATCGATTTCCTGCAGCCGGAATGGCAAGACATTCAGCATTCCGGCGAACACGAAAAATAAACTGAATAGGATAAAATAAATGTAACGGAAGGTATCATGCCCCAGTACCCGGGAAACGGTTCGGGAATCGAGCCGATCAAAACTGATCTTTGCATCGGCGCTGGCATAGCGAAGCATTACTATCGGAATCATCAACATGAACCCGAGCACCACAAACACCGTATGCCACTCGAAGGCACTGGCGAAGTAACCGCTGATGATGCGACCGCCAAACCCACCCAGTATGGTCGCAGCAATATACCAACCCATGGTTTTTCTAACCTGGCCCATTTGCGCCATGCTGGCGCAGTAGGTCATCAGAGCTGTAAATATTGCCGGTAGTAGCAAACCCTGAAGCGATCGCAACACAATCAGCTGCCAGAATTCGTCGGCCAGATAAAACCCAAACTGGTCCAGCATAAGCAGGAACAGCGCAACCCTTAGCATCGATCTGGCTGGAATCGCCTGGAGGAAATATCCGTAAACCACCGGCGCGATTCCCAACGGCAGCAGCGTCACCGTCATCAAAAGCCCGGCATCCCCCGGGGATATTGAAAATTCTTTCGCCAACAACGGTAATATCGGTTGTGGTGTGTACAGGGTGCAAAAAACGACGAAAGTCGTGCACATGGCAATTAGAAAATTTCGCGAAAAATTCATCCAGGCAGCCAGGTATTAATTGTCGTTGTGATTTCTTGGTTACCTGGTGATGAAAATGACTGCTTGGGTAATTCGGGGGACAGTATACTTATTTCACGCGCGAAATAAGTATACTGTCCCCCGAATTACCGGCACTGACCCATGGAACTCTGGATACCGCTGACGATCGGCGCGGCCTTTTTTCAAAATATTCGTTCAGCCTTGCAAAAGCACTTGAGTGGCAAGCTATCCACACTCGGCGCTGCCTATGTGCGATTTCTCTATGCACTGCCCATCGCGCTGATCTATCTCAGCGGGCTTGCGGCCTATACCCAGGCGCCCCTCCCCGATACCAACCCACAGTTCCTTCTATATGCGCTTCTAGGCGGTATCTGCCAGATTCTGTTTACCGTGTTTTTACTGTGGCTATTTTCATTTCGAAATTTTGCAGTGGGAACAACACTTTCCAAACTCGAAACCATAATGGTGGCAATATTCGGTCTGCTACTACTGGGTGATACATTGACCAGTGCTGTGGTAATTGCGATAGCGGTCAGTGCGCTCGGCTTAATTGTTTTGAGCGTTGGTCAATCGAAACTATCGGTTGCCAATGCACTAACAGGGCTGGGACAGAAATCAACCCTGATTGGCCTGGGTTGCGCCGCATGGCTTGGTCTCAGTGTGGTATTGTTTCGCGCGGCTGCCCTGTCCCTGCAACATGACCAGTTCCTGATCGCAGCGGCATTTACCCTGTTTATCGTGCTCGTAATACAGACCCTGGTGATGGGTATTAGTTTGGCACTGCGGGATTTCGAGGAATTCAGAAAGGTATTCATCTACTGGCGTCCAGCCTGCCTTGTGGGTATTAGTGGCGGGGTGGCTTCGATTGGCTGGTTCTCTGCGTTTACTCTACAAAACGCGAGCTATGTTCGGGCCCTGGGCCAGATAGAACTGGTATTTACCTTTATCGTCACACTTTTCTGGTTTCGGGAAAAAGTTGGCCGCGCCGAAGTTCTCGGCATAGCGCTGATTATGGGTAGTATTATTATATTGTTATTGGGCGGCTAAACTGGCTACCACCGCATCACCACACTGTACACAGCTAGCCGTTCCACCCAGGTCGGGTGTCAATGCTTTGCGCTCACGAATCACATCCTCGATAGCACGTATGATCGCATCGTGTGCGTCTCGATGCCCAAGATGATCGAGCATCATCGCAGCCGACCAGATTTGCCCTATCGGATTAGCGATTCCCTGGCCCGCGATATCGGGTGCCGAACCATGAACCGGCTCGAACATCGATGGAAAATTACCCTCGGGATTGATATTCGCTGAAGGCGCTATACCGATGGTTCCGGTAATGCCCGGGCCAAGATCAGAGAGAATATCGCCAAACAAGTTAGAACCAACGACGACATCGAATATCTCGGGCTTATTGACGAAATGCGAAACCAGTATATCGATGTGGTATTTATCTAGTTCGATATCCGGATAATTTTTTGCCATCGCTACGACACGCTCATCCCAATATGGCATGGTATGGATAATACCGTTCGACTTTGTCGCCGAGGTTAAACGCTTCGCCTTGCGTGACTGGGCAAGCTCAAAAGCATAGTGCAAAACCCGATCGACCCCTTTACGGGTAAAAACCGATTGTTGCATGACCATTTCGTCCTCGGTCCCGGCATTAAGCCGTCCACCAATATTGGAGTACTCTCCCTCACAGTTTTCACGAACGACGAAAAAGTCGATGTCTCCGGGTTTTTTGCCCACCAGCGGGCATTGCATGCCTTCGAATAGCCGAACCGGCCGCAGGTTTATATACTGCTGAAATTCACGGCGGATCGGGATTAACAATCCCCATAGAGAGACGTGATCGAGTACCGTTGGGAAACCTACCGCACCGAGGAAAATTGCATCGAAGCTGCTGAGTTGCTGGATTCCATCCTCAGGCATCATCGCACCGCTTTCCAGGTAACGCTCACAGTTCCAGTCGAAATGTTTCCACTCGAATGATAGTTCGAAATTCCGGGATACCGTCTCAAGAACCTTGATTCCCTCGGGAACGACTTCCTTACCTATGCCATCACCTGGGATGACTGCAACCTGATAAGCGGATGACATTTAACCCCCGAGGAAAAGCTCGCCCACTTTCGGGTTTTTCAGCAGGTCATCGCCTTTACCGGCGATAGCGAGTTCGCCGGAAACCAGCACATATCCGATATCGGCAAACTCGAGACCTTTCTTGGCATTTTGCTCGACCATGATGATGGTCTTGCCCTCGGTGTTTTGCAGGTCATCGAGGATCTCAAACACCATATCAATGAAACGGGGCTCGAGGCCTATCGAGGGCTCATCGACCAGTAATATTTCAGGATTCATCACCAGCGCGCGCGAGATTTCTAGCAAACGGCGTTCGCCGCCCGAAAGTACCCCTGCCTTGTGTTTTCGCCTATCGGCAAGCCGTGAGTACTTATCAAAAACCTTTTCCGCAGCCTCCTTGGCTTGCTGCGGTTTATCTTTCAGAAAACCGCCCATCCATAGATTCTCCTCTACGGTCATCCCGGGGAAAATCGACTTGTCCTGTAATATATAGGCAATCCCCGCCTGCGAGAGTTTTTGATTGGGGGTCAGACTCGTGACATCGAGCCTTTCGTCGCCCGACCCAATTTCTATCGATCCGGAAAAAATACGATTAAAGCCGAATATCGCATGTAGTATGGTGGATTTCCCCGCGCCATTGGGGCCGATCAGGCACAATGACTGCGCCTTGCCCACTCGCAGGTTGAAGTTGTGCAGAATTTCCATCTGCCCATAGCCTGCGACCAGATTATTAATCGATACATGCGATTCATTTCCGGCGAGTTCATCCAGTTGCTCGAGACTGATGTCTTCGGCAATTGCCGCCGCCTGGCGGTTGACTTCTTCCACCGAGATAACCGAGTCGACACCGCCGCCATGGTACCCGCTGGCTTTCTTGTTGTCGCTGTCGCTCATTTAATGCGCTCCCAAATATGCATCGATCACCCGCTGGTCATTCTGAATTTCATCGGGAGTTCCCTGTGCCAGCATTTCACCGTGGGCCATACAGTAGATAGTCTCAGCCATACTCATGATCACGCGCATATTGTGTTCAATGATAAACAGAGTAATTCCAAATTCTGCATTCGCCCGCTTTAAACGATCGATCAAACCGTTGATCAGGGTAGGATTGATACCAGCCGTGGGTTCGTCCAGCAAAAGACAGGTCGGTTCATTCATCAAGGCCATCGCGAATTCGAGCAACTTTTGCTGGCCAAAGGAAAGGTCGCCACTTTTAAGCTTTCTTTTTTCGTACAGACCCACAAACTCGAGCAAATGATCAGCCCTTTCGTAATCTTCGCTGGAATAGGATTTTAGCGCATCCCAAATACTCATCTTGCGATGTGGCAGCGATATCAGCATATTCTCAACACCATTCATCTTCCCGTAAATGCGTGTCTGCTGGAAAGTGCGCAATAACCCGAGGCGGGCTATTTCCTGCACGGGTAACTTGGAAACCTCCTTGCCCTCGAACTTGATCGATCCCGCATCGATTGGATGATAGCCGACAACCGAATTAAACAGCGTGGTTTTGCCCGAACCATTCGGACCGATCAGGCCCGTGATTCCGCCCTGCTTGACCGACAGAGAGACCTCCTTGTTAGCGACCACACCACCGAAGGCTTTGGAAACACCCTGAACCTCAATAATCGAGCTCATTTTGCCTCCTCAGCCACTTTAGCTTCCACCTTGATGCCAAACCACTCGGGGCGTTTATGCATTAACCAGCCCATCACGCCATCCTGGAAATAAACCACGGTAACGACAATAAGCGCACCGAGTGCAACCCATTGCCAACCGAGAAAGTAATTCCAGGTGACCTCCTTGAACAGGTGGAATAGAATCGCACCGACGACAGGCCCCCAGAGGGTACCCTTACCACCGAGCAATACGCACACCACCATGAAAATACCCAGGTTGATCGTCTGGTAGGCGGATTCCAGCGGCTCGAAATGGATCAGTTGAAAAGCCGATATACCACCAGCCATGCCGACAAAAAAAGCAGCCATCGCCCAGGTGATGAGTTTATAACGCAGCGCATGTATGCCCATCGCATCCGCCTTTTCCTCGTCGTCGCGAATCGCATTAATCGCGGCGCCAAATCGTGTGCCGTAAAGCCACCGGACGAAAATGAACACGCTAACGCCTATGGCAGCAAATAAAAAGTAAAAGAATATCTTGCCTATATCCAGATCGCCAGGGTACACCGGCAAGGCGATACCCTGTCCCCCGCCGACCCATTCCCAGTTGGACACCAGTTCACCGGCGGCGATGGCCACGCCCAGCGTGCCGATCGCGAAATACGGCCCTCTCAGACCGAATGTCACATAGCCAATCAATACTGCCGTGATAGAACAAAATATCCCTGCACCGAGAATACCGAGAAATAGTCCCCCAAAATACTGGGCATCGGTAAACTCATAGATACCACCACCCGCGGCATTGGTATAATCGCCAACATCGTAGACCAGGCCTATTGAAATTACAGCCGCAACGTACATGCCGGTGCCGTAAAAGAATATATTACCGAGCGAGTTATATCCCATTTGCCCGCCAGTCATATCCCAGGTCAATGCGACTATGATCATTAACCACAGGGTTGCCAACTGTGTGCCATAAGCCGGGAACGCAAATGGAGCTATCAAAGTAATGGCCAGTGACAGTGCGTACAGAATGATCTTGTTTCTAGCCATCAGTAATCGTCTACTTTAATACCTGCCGATTTCGCCGCTGCAGAATCAGGCGAATAATTAACACGAGCAACAGCAACAGTACCGCAATAGCCTGCTGATAACCGATACCAAATATATGTGCGCCGAATTGTTCGAGCGCCCCAATACCAAGCCCCGCGGCGATAACGCCGGGTAGATTTCCAAGACCGGCCGCAGTCACAATGACAAATGCGCGGATCGCATAGGCAATGCCATAAAAAGGCTGGATCAACCAGACCATCACGATAATCGCCCCAGCCGCGCCACAAATAGCTGAATTCAGTGAAAAGGTGAATGCATACACCTTCTCAGTGTCTATGCCCATCACGCGTGCCGCGCGGGCATCCTGTGCGGTCGCCCGAATCGCCTGACCCATGCGGCTGGTTTTCATAAACCAAATGACACTTGCCGCCAGTGCGGCAGCCATCAGAACGCCTATCAATTTGGCTATCGGCACGTCGATTAATCCATCGGCGAAATAAAGCGTGTCATAACCGAGATCGACGCTCTGGGTATCCGAACCAAACAGCAGGTTGAGAATCTGCGCCATCATGATCGCGAGTCCGAAGGTAGCCAGCAGGGAAGTGAATAAATCACGCTCGATCACGCGTGAAATGACCAGCTTATAGGCCACCCAACCTATACCCCACATGACGATGAAGGCAACCGGGACCCCGAGCAAAGGC
>JACZQS010000136.1 GCA_022545625.1 Pseudomonadota bacterium | reverse complement strand
ACACTATTCTCCCACTATTTCAGTGGGACGATCCCCAAAGGAGAGCACCATCGATCGTAACGGATCCGTCGCCACTGCAGTCTTCGTAGCAAGGACCTAGCGTGGGTGTTGGAGTAGGAGTCCGCGTCCGCGTTGGCGTGCCGGTCCGTGTAGGGGTACGACTCGCAGTCCGCGTTGACGTCCGCGTTGGTAGCGGGGTGAATGTCGGAGTGGGCGTTGGAGGTACCGGACAGCCAGAGGGTATTGACGCGATAGCAATCTGCACCGGACTCTGGAGTCGTGAAAATGCGATGAAGGCTGGCGTCGATATTCCAATCTGGCCCTGCGAGCATTTTTACCTGTTGACCAATCCGGTCGAAGGAATTTCCGGTAATCTACCTACCCTTTCCGATCACGATAGTCATCTTTATATTCGCGACGACTCTGGCGGATTGCTGATCGGTTGTTTCGAACCTTCCGGCAAGGCCATCAATCCTGAGCAGATCGGCGAAAATTTTGCATTCCAGTTACTGCCCGAGGACTGGGATCACTTCGAACCGATGCTCAACAACGCACTACATCGACTACCCTGCCTCGCCGATGCCGAGGTTCGCATGCTGCTCAATGGCCCCGAGAGTTTTACTCCCGACGGTTCGTTTTTACTCGGAGAAAGCGCCGAGACCAGGGGGCTTTTCCTGGGCTGTGGCATGAATTCGGTTGGCATCGCCACCGGTGGCGGGGCCGGTATGGCGCTCGCGCATTGCATTCTAAATGGGCACACGCCCACCGACCTGCACGAAGTCGACCCGAAGCGCTACCCTGCCTGCTTCAGTTCGGTCGAAGCGCTAACAGCCCGTGTGCCCGAGATACTCGGTAAGCACTATGCGATCAGCTTCCCGGGTATGCAGTTTCAGAGTGCCCGCGACCTCAGGAAAACCCCGCTGCACCAGCGGTGGGTCGAGCATCAAGCCCATTTCGGACAGTTCTATGGCTGGGAGCGGCCACTGTATTTCGGCAAACAAAATGAACCGGTTCTGACATTTGACCGACCCGACTGGTTTGATCAGGTCGGGGCCGAGGTCGAGATAGCACATCGTCACGCCGCCATTTTCGATCAATCCACGTTCGGCAAAATTCGCGTCGAGGGTCGCGACGCCGAGTCATTTTTAAATCGAGTCTGCGCCAACGATATGACCCGTTCGACCGGTAGTGCCGTTTATACTGCGATGCTCAACCAACGCGGCGGATTCGAGAGTGATTTAACCGCGCTACGGCTTGGCCCGCAAGACTATCGTCTCTATGTTGGCACCAGCGCGATCAAGCGCGATATTGCCTGGCTACACCGACACCTGGAGCCCAATCAGCAGGTTAGTATCAACGATGAAACCGAAGCATTTTCGGTGCTCGGTTTGATGGGACCAGATTCGGCCAAGATTGCTCATCGACTGGGTGCAACAGACTTGAATGACCTGGCTTATTTTCAACATTGCCCTGCCGAAATAGGCGGGGTACCTGTCGAGGCGGCGCGCCTGTCATACGTCGGCGAAGCCGGGTGGGAGCTCACCTGCGCCGCTAATCAGGCGCTCGCGTTATTCGATGCGCTATTAAATGCAGGTGCCAGGCCGGCTGGAATCTTTGCACAAACCTCGATGCGTATCGAAAAACAGTTCCTCGCTTATGGTCACGATCTTGACACCGATACCAACCCGTTTCAGGCGGGCCTGGGCTTTGCCATCGACTGGGATAGCAACTTTATTGGCAAACAGGCCCTGCTCCCGTTACGTGATAATGAGCCGAAAACCCGAATGGTTACAATCGTTCTTGATGACCCACAGGCAATGCCACTTGGCAACGAACCGGTATATCTAGACGGGTCAATCATTGGCCAGACCACATCGGCGGCTTTCGGCTACCGCATAGGAAAGCCAGTCGCAATAGCGCAGATAGAAACCTCGCCAGCACTGCCGCTCGCTGATCTGGCGGTTGAAGTCGATATCGCCCGCAGCAAGTTCTCTGGTACTATTTCGCTCACCTCCGCGTATGACCCTAAAGGTCAGCGCATGCGTAGTTATTGACAGGTCTAACCATGAGTCACGTATTTCCACGCCATACCAAATCAGCACCCCCGATCGCGCTCAAGGGTGAAGGTGTTTATCTCTACGACCAGCAGGGCAAGCAGTATCTTGATGGTTCCGGTGGCGCCGCAGTATCCTGCCTCGGGCATGGTGACGCGGAAGTTATCGGCGCGATCAAGGCACAGCTCGATCGACTGGAATTTGCACATACCGCGTTTTTTAGCTGCGATGCCGCCGAATCACTGTCTGAGCTACTGATTCAGAACGCGCCCGGCAATCTCGACCGCGTATACCTGGTGTCAGGCGGTTCCGAGGCAGTAGAAGCCGCACTCAAACTCGCGCGCCAGTACTTTCTCGAAATCGGCCAGCCGCAACGTCACAGGGTGATTGCCCGCTTACAAAGTTATCACGGCAATACACTCGGTGCGCTCGCGGCTGGCGGTAATATGTGGCGGCGTGAACCCTTTGCACCGCTGATGATCGATACCTCGCATATCTCTCCCTGTTATGCCTACCGGGGCAAAACCGATGAAGAGTCGGATTTCGACTATGGCCAACGCGTTGCCAACGAACTGGAAACTGAAATCAACCGTCTTGGAGCCGAGCAGGTGATGGCTTTTGTTGCCGAACCGGTGGTGGGTGCGACCATGGGCGCGGTACCCGCGGTGAAGGGATATTTTACCCGTATCCGGGAAATCTGCGACCAGTACGGCGTGTTACTGATTCTCGACGAAGTCATGTGTGGTATGGGGCGTACCGGTAGCCTGTTTGCCTGCGAACAGGAGAGTATTGTCCCCGACATTACCACCATCGCCAAGGGCCTCGGTGCCGGCTACCAACCGATTGGTGCGATGCTGTGCAGCGCGGAAATCTACGCTGCGATCGAAAACGGAACCGGGTTTTTCCAGCACGGACATACCTACCTCGGACACCCGGTGGCCTGCGCGGCCGCGCATGCGGTAGTCAGTGCGATTCTAGATCGAAAATTAATAGCGCGGGTACAAAAGCAGGGTAATCGATTGATGCAGGCACTCAAAGATCAATTTGCCGACCATCCACATATTGGCGATATTCGCGGTCGTGGTTTGTTTATCGGCATGGAATTTGTGCAGGACCGGGAAACCAAAGCAGCATTTGACCCGGATCTTGGAATCAACAAGGCATTCAAAAAAGCGGCATTCGAGGCCGGACTGATCTGTTACCCGGCAGGTGGCACCATCGATGGCAAACAGGGCGATCATGTCCTGCTCGCACCGCCATTTATCATCGACGACAATCATATCGATGAAATCCTCAGCAAGCTTAATACTGCAGTACAGGCTGTATTGAAATAGATCAACGATGTCGCCAACGATTATTATGATCGCGCCAAACGGTGCGCGTAAAACCCGTCAGGACCACCCGGCCCTGCCAGTTTCGATCCAGGAAACCGTCGATGAAGCCGTTCTATGCCATGCTGCGGGCGCCACGGTATTGCATGGGCACGTGCGTGGTAAACAAGATGAACATCTACTCGACACTGGCCTGTACCTGGAGTTAATCGCCGAAATGAACAGGCAGGCTCCGGGAATGATGGTGCAAATTACTACCGAAGCGGTTGGTATTTACACACCGTCGCAACAGGTAGCCTGCGTGCAAGCGGTGGTGCCCGAGATGGCGAGTGTATCGTTACGCGAGATGACTTCGGATTTCACCGATCTCGAATTCGCCAAACGCTTCTATGCCTGGACCAGTGAGGCAGATGTTCATATTCAACATATCCTCTTTTCCGACGAAGACCTGATCCAGTTCCTCAAGCTAAAACAAAGCGGCATCATCCCAGCCTCGCATCGCTGTGTGCTTTTTGTGCTGGGCCGATACTCGGTCGATTTTCAGTCGCACCCCGCCGATCTGGACCCCTTTCTTGCCCGCGACCTGACTGGTCTTGACTGGTTTGTCTGTGCCTTTGGTGCAAAGGAGCAAGCCTGCCTCAACGCGGCTATCGATCATGGTGGCCATGCCCGTATCGGATTTGAGAATAACCTGTACCTGCCCAGTGGAGATATCGCTGCAAACACCGCAGAGCTGGTGAGCGAATTGACTAAATCTCTCACCGCTTCGGATCGATCTTTTGCGACGAGCGACCAGACGCGTCACCTGTTGGGCTTGCGCAGTGCGTAAAACAAAATGACCGTTGCGAACATACAAAAACCCGCCAGTATCAGGCATATCCGCTCGAATTCCATACCCCGGGTCAACAGATCACCGACCAGCGCGGGTCCCAGGGCCGAGGAAAACACCATCACCGCATTGGTCAGCGACTTGATCGCACCCAGGTACCTGGGACCGTAAAGCTCGGCCCATAATGCGCTCAACCCGGTGAAGTAAACCCCGGAAGAAACCCCGGTCAAAAACATGTAAGGCCAGATCATAAACCGATCGTCAGATATGGTTAATGCAGCCAGGCCGGCAGCCAGTGGCAGCAGGAAGTAAGGCACTACCTTGCGTGCGCTAAATCGATCGATCAAAACACCCGATAAAATAATGGTCAGCACCGTCGCAGTCGAATAGACCCAATAATTTCCGGTCACCCACAGGCTGCTCCAGCCTTTCGCCCTGGCAATTTCAGCCGGGAAAAAAAACATCGCGGTGCCAATCATCGATGGCGCGATCATCGCCGGTAACATCAGGTAAAAAAGTGGTTCTGAGAGCATTTTCCTGCGCGTATAGGAAATTTGCTGGTCGACTTCGGTCGCAGTGTGATTCAAATTTTCCAACAAAAGAGCATGCCTTTGCTGGTGGCCTTTCAATAACCATAAAGCAAGTGGAATCGATAACAATACAAGAACCGCGGTGCCAAAGTAAGCCTCTCGCCAGCCCCAGGCCTGTATCGAAAAAACCGCCAGTAAAGGCAGAAATGCCTCGCCAAAAGAAAATCCTATCGCGGCCAATGCAATCGCTTTACCCCGATCGGTCGCATGGTATCGCGCCATCGAAGTGATACTGGCGTGGCTGGTTAATCCCTGGCCAAACTGGCGTAACATAAAAATCGCCAACACCAGCATCACCGGCGAGGAGACAGACCCGATGACCAGGCAGGCGCAAACCAGCCCGGCCAGACTCAGGGTCGCAAACAATCGAAGATCGATACGATCGATGAACGTCCCACTC
Source organism: Pseudomonadota bacterium (assembly GCA_022545625.1). Taxonomy (GTDB): domain Bacteria; phylum Pseudomonadota; class Gammaproteobacteria. Next base: position 1,423 of record JACZQS010000136.1, on the reverse strand, counting down.
CAGGTAATCACCGCCGCGCTGACCAGCGTGCCTATCATGTAGGTACGCCCCCAGGCAGCGTTATCGAGATCGAATAAAGCCTGAATTTCAGGTCCGAAAACACCGATAAAATAGGTTTGTCCCGGGCTCGAGAGGAATGCGAGCAAAAACCCAAAGCCGAGGAATCGGGGATGCGTGCGCGCGAAGCGCCAGTAATCGATTAGCATATACTAGATCTTAAGAATAGGGCTGGGAGCAATGCCGAAAAGGCAACAGCTGCGTCGATCACAGTAGCAAGAATAAATTATAAAAACCATCCCGGGTTAGGCAGGGTGGCAAGGTAGAGATTCAGGCAGCTTAAAGTTTGATAATAATGACCCAGGTGAGTCTATTTTTTAAAGTAATATATGCAGCAGAATAACCGGTCCAGCGAGTGGGAAATTTATATGATTAAACAGACCGAGGCGTCTCAATCGGGCTTCGACCCCGACAGGCTGCATCGTATCGACGACATGATGGATCGATATGTAGCGGAGGGTAAAACCGCCGGCATGGTAACCCTGCTTAGTCGCAACGGGGACATCACCCATTTCTCAGCCCATGGTTACATGGACATAGCCGCGCAAACGCCGATGAGTACCGATACCATATTCCGTATTTACTCGATGACCAAGCCGATTGTCAGTGTGGCATTGATGACCCTGCTGGAGGCCGGGAAATTCCAACTCGACGATGCTGCTCTTCGATGGATTCCAGCACTCAGGACACTCAAGGTTTATCGGCCCGGAGGTGAGCTGGAACCTCTCGAAAGCGATATTACGATACGCCAGTTGCTCACTCATACCGCTGGTTTTACCTATGGTTTCGAGCCCGACATTAGTCCAGTCGACAAAATGTACCTAGAAAAATGGCCCGGTTTTAATTCCGAAAAGACACTGTCCGAGTTATTGGGGGACCTGTTCGAGCTACCGCTCGTGGCGCAACCGGGTAGTCTGTGGCACTACAGTATTGCGACCGACATCTGCGGTTACCTGGTTGAGCTGATGAGCGATATGCCACTCGGTGATTACCTGCAACAAACAATTTTCAACCCTCTCGGCATGGTCGATACCGCTTTTGAAGTGCCGAACGACAAACTCGCACGCTTTGCAACGCTATATGGCTGGACACCGGAAAATGCTCTCGCCGTACTCGAAGAACCAAAATCGTCCCCATTCATTCCGCCTGCAGAGATGAACTCGGTGCCGTTGCAATCCGGGGGTGCCGGACTCGTGTCTAGCGCCAGTGATTACTGGCATTTTGCACAAATGATGTTGAATGGTGGCGAAATCGATGGCACGCGTATCCTCGGCCGTAAAACAGTCGACTGGATGACGATGAATCATCTGCCGCGCGACCTGCTGCCGCTGAGCGAGGGCCTGACCGCCGAGACCGGGCTGATGCT
>JACZQS010000135.1 GCA_022545625.1 Pseudomonadota bacterium | reverse complement strand
AATCCACTATGATAATCTTGTCCAGCGTGATTTATTAATTTAGGCCTTGAGAAATATCGCTATTCAAAATAAATTGATGCGATGAATCGTCTCGACCACCTGGTAATTGCGGCAGAAACCCTCGCGCAGGGTGTCGAATACGTTCGCTCGACACTCGGGGTTGAAATCCCCAAAGGCGGGGTCCACAAAACCATGGGAACCCACAATCATCTGATGCAACTCGGTAATAGTGCTTACCTCGAGGTGATTGCCATCGATCCTCAAGGTTTAACACCCGAACAACCACGCTGGTTTAACCTCGACGATGCACTAATGCGCGATTCTTTAGGCCAGCAACCGAGGTTGATTGCCTGGGTAATCAATACTGCCGATATTCATCAGCTGCATCGGAATTCGGCATTTTCGACGGGTAACCCGACCGAACTCAGCCGCGATAATCTGCGCTGGCAGATTGCCCTCACCGCGGACGGTCGATTGCTGGCAAACGGTTTACTGCCTTATATTATCCAGTGGCATTCGAAACCGCATCCCTCGCTGGCCATGGCAGGTCTGGGATGCCGATTGCAGTCGCTGGAGATTCATCACAACAGGCCCGACTGGTTGCGTTCGATGCTCGAATCCATTGGTGCCGATCACCTGGTCAGCATTCATGGATTGCCAGATAACGAGCCATCCTACCTGTCGGCCCGGATAAAAACGCGGTCGGGGACTAAAATATTGGCTAGCAGGGTGCTCCAATAATTCGATGCGCCTGGCTGTTATCCAGTCGCAGGTCGCATGGGAGGCATCGGGCAATCGAGGCAGGTTGAAATGGTACGGACCAGTTCGACTCCCCTGGTTGTGGTTTTATCATCGGCCAGGATGATCCCCACCATGGCCTGTAAGATGCGTGGTTTTACCAATGGTTTAAGTTGCATTAACTTATCCAGCGACTGGTTTAAACTGCTGATCGATAAAGCCTGCCGGGCAAGGATATTGAGCGCGGTCGCACCGATTTCTTTTTTGCCGTGATCAAAGGCCTGCGCCGCCTTGCTGTCGTCTTCGTGTTCCACATAAGCAATCAGTGACATCAGGGTTTCGGCCTCGAATTTGACCGCACCGAGCGTGGAATATTTAGCCCGGGGCGATTTTCGCAATCCAAAGTGTTCATTCAATTGTTGTATCACCAGACGCTGAATGACCCATTCTTTCAGATCGACCTTTTTATCGGCGACAATAATTTTATTAATCGCGCGCTCGAATTGAATAAACTGGTTGGTCGACAGTTCGCGTAAGGCGTTAATGCAAAGCTCAAGTAACGGCAGTTTCATTTTTTCATCGAGTTTCTCGATCTCGGGTAAATACTGCCGGGTTAAAGCGGGCATTTCGCGATTGGCGTGTCGATCCAATAATGCCAATACTTCCTTATTGCTAGCCTGATGGCTGATCAGGCTCGCATAGATGATTGCCCGTGCCGAATAGGCGCTTTGCGCGGCCTCTCTGAGCGTTTCGGGCATTGCAATCATAAGCTCGCGCACCTGTTCGATATTTTCTTCGTTAAGCGTGCCGATCTGATCGATCGCGGCTTCGGCCGCGCTCAGAATCGCGGCGTTTATCGCGACTCCCGTCCTCGCCTTTGACGAGGCAGCTCTCGATACGTCTGGCGATGCCGGTTGCCTGCTGGCCCGGGGCGCGAGGAATTTCCCGTCCCAGCCTGGATCAATGGCTTTTATGCGTTTTTCAAGCGGTGGGTGAGTAGCAAACAACGATTGCCAAAAACTACCCAGACCATTCGCAAAGTAGGCATGGCTATATTGGGGTGCGGCGGGATCTTCGATATACGATCCCGGGCCTGAACCACCTATTTTTTTCAATGCCCCGGCGATGCTGTCTTTGTTACGCGTGAACTGGACTGCGGACGAGTCGGCCAGATATTCGCGTTGGCGGCTGACAACCGCCTTTATCCACTGTCCGAAAAAAGTCCCGGCATAACCGATCACCATCAACCCGGCGCCGAGCGCAAAAATTGCAACAATACCACTACCACCTTTTTTACTTCGCGATCTACCGGCGAAACGCAATGACCGTAAAATAAAATAACCAATCATGCCAACCAGCAATATGCCGTGCAATACCCCGATTAATCGAATATTGAGCCGCATGTCACCATTGAATATATGGCTGAATTCGTGGGCGATAACGCCTTGAAGTTCTTCTCGACTTAACTGTGTCAGCGCCCCGCGGGTCACGCCAATAACAGCGTTGGCCGGTGACTGGCCCGCGGCAAAAGCATTGATCGAGTGCTCCTCAAGCAGATAAACTTTCGGGATCGGCATTCCTGCGGCTATCGACATCTCTTCGACCACGTTGAGTAGCTGTCGCTGCTGCAGGTCGTTGGTACTTTGCGGTACTAACCTGCCACCGAGCATTTCAGCAACGGCTGGACCGCCTTTTGACAGGGACAGGGTTTTATAAAAACTACCGCCAAATATCAACAGGCTTACGCCAACTGTGACCCCGACAAACACGGACAGGTCAAAGAAATTATTCAGTTCTGAAAGCGAAAATACAAAATAACCGGTTTTTAAATAAGCGAGGACAACGAGCAGTAGTAAATTAGTCAGGAAGATTAAACCGGCGACCGCGAGGATAAACAGCAGGATCATCCACAGCGTATTTCTACGGGCTTTATCCTGCGCTGCAAAAAAATTCATCGGCGTTGCATTAAATTAGCGGCGCTACAGTCTCCTAGAAGTTAACTTCCGGGGCCGCCTGGAATTCTGTGCTATCTTCAAATTCAAGCAACGACGCATCGATGGCGTGACCGAACATACCCGCTAATAAATGCTGCGGGAACGATTGTTTATAGGTATTGTATTCCATGACCTGGTCATTAAACGCCTGCCGGGCAAAGGCAACCTTGTTTTCCGTGCTGGTCAATTCCTCGGTTAGCTGCATCATGTTCTGATTGGCCTTTAAATCAGGATAAGCCTCCACGAGTAGGTTAAAACGACCCAATGCGCCGGCAAGATTACCTTCCGCCTGCTCAAGCCCTTGCATCGCGGCGGTATCGCCCGGGTTAGCCTGTGCGGCAATCAGATGATCAGATGCGGCATTACGCGCCTTGATCACCGCATCCAGCGTTTCACGTTCATGTTTTAGATACCCCTTCGCGGTTTCTACCAGGTTGGGAATAAGGTCGTAGCGGCGTTTGAGTTGCACCTCGATCTGGGAGAATGCATTTTTAAAACGATTGCCCAGTGCCACCAGGGTATTGAAGATCGAGATGATATAAATAACCAGGGCACCAATAATGACGAGCGTGACAATTGTAGATATTTCCATATTACCTCCGGCTGGGCTTATCGCGAATAATTGAATCTTAACGAGGGTACAAACTATACAAGATACGCCAGTATTTGCCAGTTGATGCAGCAACAGCGGCCGAGGTCCGCCCGTCCATGGATGACAGGTGTAGCGCTTAGCCTGGCACTTACGGATTAACCAGCCAGGCTTCAGGATCCCCGGTTGCGGGTCTGAAATAGCAGATCATGCGGCCATCCGCTGTAGCGCTAGCGGTGCTATGCCAGGGCGCTACACCATGCAGGGCGAGGCGGTGGACCAGGTAAGCCTCGCCCGGTCTGGCATAAATTTCAACTCGCTTGCAACGATCGAAAATCCTGCGCCGAACCTGGTGGTATACCCCGGTGATATCCATCTCACCCCACTGCTCCGCTGGCACGCCTCGAAATACGCCGGTGAAGGTCTTGCGGATGACTTCATGCGAACCCTCCCAGACTACAAACGGCGAGGCGCCCGGACTGAATTCAACCATCGGAATACCAAGAATGAACCCGTGATACTCGCGTAGATGCCGGCGTCGTTTCGATCCCTCGGCCAGGAAACCATCGACATGCGCGGCATCGCGGTCCCGACGATAGCCAAACGCCGCCTCGGATTCACCAGGCATCGGCCGGGGATAACCGGGATAACACACAGACACCTGGGCCCTGTCCCAGTCGAAACCATCAAGACCAAGCGTTTCCTCGATAAAGTCGCATGCCTCTCCCTGCATTGAACTGCTGCCACAAACCGAACCGTCGGTCGAGTTGGGCAGCAGGTTAACACCGGCAAACCAGGTGCCACCGCAGCGTAGCCACTGAGCATTTTTCTCGGCAGCAACCGTTTCGCGGGCACAGGGTAATGCGCGGCTAATCCATTGCATTAAGGTTTCATCGTATTTAAACCGACACCAGCTTTTATCGAAAAATTGAGATTTGTTCATCGTGCCATTGCGCGGGAATACGTCAATGCTATCATGGATCGAATTATTTCATCTCCACTATCCAGGCAGGCAATACTAGAACTCAGCTGAGCATGATGAATGAAACCACAGAAAGTAAAATAGCGCGGCTTGAGTACTGGAAGTCAGCCGTGGAGATTGAACCCATGGGTGGCGGCATGACCAACCTCAATTTCAAGGTCACCGATGGTAACCAGGAATATGCAGTCCGGCTCGGTGATGACGATCCCGTGCACTTGATCTCTCGCCGTAATGAAACTGAATGTTGTCGCGCTGCGGGTGAATCCGGCGTTTCTCCAGAGCTGATGTACTCGGAACCGGGCGTGCTCGTAGTCCGGTTTATCGCGGGCAGGGTATTTGATGAAGCCGATGTTCGGGATGACGGTAATCTCAGTCGTATTGTGGAACTGCTGCGCCGCTTTCACCAGGAAATTCCACAGAAATTTCGACAGGTTCCGGTGATGTTCTGGGTGTTCCAGGTATTACGCCACTACCAGCACCTGTTAAAAGAAGGAAACAGCCGGTACCGGGATCGTCTGACCGAATTCGCAGGTATCGCCGCGACACTAGAAAAAATAATTGGCAAGGTCAATATCGTATTCGGCCACAACGATTTGCTGGCTTCCAATTTCATCGACGATGGCGAGAAAATCTGGCTTATCGACTTCGACTATGCCGGCTTTAACAGCCCGCTGTTCGACCTTTCAAACCTGGCCTCTAATAACGAACTGACGGCCGATCAGGAAATAATGATGACCGAGGATTATTTTGGATCTTCAAGAAACCGCGAACACTGGCGCAGCTATTACGCGATGAAATGCGCCTCGCTATTGCGCGAAACCCTCTGGTCGATGGTATCGGAAATTCATTCTGAACTGGATATCGATTTTCCCGCTTACACTGCAAAAAACATCGAACGTTTTGATCAGGCTTTCGACGAATTCCAAAGCGAATATCAATGATCCTTCCCCTCAAGCGATAGACCACTAAACCCATGCAACTGGATATCAATTTCGTTCGTCAACAATTTGATCAACTGCAAGACCAGCCTGAATTTGTATTTGCTTCCAATGCCGGTGGCAGCTATGTCTGTAATCAGGCCAACGATCTACTCGAACACTACAACCGCCATACGCGGGTGCAACCCTATTCTCACTATGGCTCCTCCACCGAAGCCGGCGAGGCGATGGACCGAGCGAAACAGGACTGGGCGGCGGCACTGAATATAGATCTCGCTGAACTCACTATCGGACCTTCGACCTCAATGAACACCTACGTCATGTCGCAAGCGATTGGTGAGCAGTGGCAAACCGGGGATGAAATTGTGGTGACCAATCAGGACCATGAAGCCAACAGTGGCGTCTGGCGACGCAAAGCCACTGAAAAAGGCGTGACTATCCGCCAATGGGAAGTCGATCTGGAGACTGGATTGCTCGATACCGATTCGCTCCTGCCGTTGCTCAACGACAATACGCGCTGGGTATTTTTCAGCCACTGTTCCAATGTCGTCGGTACAACCAACCCGGTTGCAGCGATCACAAAATTGATTAAAAAACATTCGTCGGCTAAAGTTTTTATCGACGCCGTGGCTTATGCCCCGCATCACGTATCAGACATGAAGCTGCTGGGTGTAGACGGTTACGCATTCAGTCTTTACAAGGTTTTCGGGCCGCACCAGGGCATCATGTATGTTAACCGCAGCATTCATGCCGGGCTTGCATCGCAGGCCCATTATTTTCTCAGCGGTGAATCGAGCAAGGTCTTTAACCCCGCTGGTCCACAGCATGCGCAGGTAGCTGCCTGCGCCGGTGTGCTCGATTATTTCGACCTGCTATACAAACATCATTTTAACCATAGCGATGTGGATCGGCCGCACAGGCTAGTGGCAATTCGAAACTTGATTCTTGCGCACGAAAACACGCTCGCGGCGCCGATACTCGATTTTCTCGACACTCACTCGGCGGTTCGGTTAATAGGTAAAGCTCATGTCGCCGACGGTGACCGCGCACCGACGATAGCGTTCAAACCCCTGAAGCAGAGTTCTCAATCGCTCACTAATCTGCTTCAGGATGCAGGCATCGGCACCGAGAATGGTAATTTTTATGCGCATCGATTAATCAGTGATCTCGGAATCGATCCCGACGATGGTGTCGTACGTTTATCCCTGGTTCACTACAATACGCAGGAAGATGTGGAAAAAATACTGACCGAGCTGGACCGGGCGTTGAATTAAGGAACCTCTGATCAATTCATGAATGAACGCGTTGTGCCCAAAATGACCAATTTCTGTGTTGTGAAACTTAGCAATAGCCCTGCTATTACTTGCGTTCCACGCCTTGAACTTGATCATTTTGAATC
>JACZQS010000134.1 GCA_022545625.1 Pseudomonadota bacterium | reverse complement strand
CACACGTTTTAACCAGGCAAATAGATAGGTGGGAAAAGTGACTGGATAGCGTATCTTTGGCCGCTTGCTTTCCAGCGCGTGCACCACGCGTTTGAGCACGGCCTCCGGGGGCAGCGTAAATGGCTGCACATTTCCGCTGGCTTCAAAACGCTGGATCATTTTCAGGTAACGTTCACGATGAACACTGTTATCAGGCACGATGTATTGTTGAAATGCACGATAAGCATTTGCTCGGAATTGGCTCTCTACCGGGCCAGGCTCAATCAAACTGACATGAATATCCGTTCCGGCAAGCTCCAGTCGCATGGTGTCGCTGAATCCCTCGATAGCAAATTTGCTGGCGTTATAAGCACCACGCATCGACATTGCCACAAATCCGAGAATTGAACTGTTTTGAATAATGCGGCCATAGCCTTGTGCACGCATCACCGGAATAACGAGATTGGTCAATTCCATCCAGCCGAATACATTCGTTTCAAATTGTTGGCGTATCGCCTCGCGACTAAGGTCTTCACAGGCACCCGGTTGGCCATAAGCACCATTATTAAACAGGGCATATAATTGCCCATCAGTTTTATCCAGCACCTGCTCAACTGCGGCTTTGATGCTCGCCGAGTCACAGTAGTCGAGCACCAGACACTCTATGCCTGCCGTTTCAAACGCGGCACGATCACTCGGATTGCGGACGCTTGCGAATACACGGTAACCGCGCTGATGTAATCCATGTGCCACGCACTCACCGATACCACTCGAGCAACCGGTGATTAGTATGCTTTGGTATTTTGTTTTAACAGACTGTGTCACGGATGCCTCGTTAAAGCGCTTTGGGTATTGCGCCGCTATTGTAGGGCTTTGTTAGTTATGGTGACAATTTAATGAGTTGATTGGGGGTTGATTGGATTGGGGGTAATTTGAATTCCGAGCGGGGAATACTGGTGTGGCGTGCAATGCGTTTACTCCTCCATTTCCTTCATATAAGGCACATCAACCTGGGCGAAACCAATTGAAGCGCCACGTGAGCCCGGCCCCTGATAACGCAGGTCCCAGAACCTGACGCGCCAGCCTTCCGCTGTTTCGTCGACATCCCAATAGGGGAAACGCATCCAGTTGACAAAGCCGCGTATGGATTCCGACTGCATGGCAGTCTTAACGATCTGGTTCGGCTTTTCTCGAGGAACTTCGTACTCGTTACCCTGCGGATCGATGACCCGGTAATACTCATCATATACGAGGATCACGCGATGTGAAAACGGTTGACCGGGCAGCGGGTTGGCCTGGACTTGCAAAGCCACTTCGAATTGTTTGGTGACCAGATTTTCTGTAATACGGGCAACACCGTACAGGGCACCGACGTACACGATCACTATAGCAATACTTACGCGAGCATAGCTCGGTGCTGAGTTTTTCGCGGACCGATTAAAACGCAAAATCACAATCAATGCCAGGCCACCAAACCAGGCTGATTGAATCCAGATATTGGCGTGTTCGGAGTTAAACATCAGCCAGCTCGATAACGCAGCAACCACAAACCAGAAGGCCAGCTCAGCAGCGTTTCTCTGACGAGCCAGTAATACACCCGCCGCCAGTACGAGCCAAATCCAGGGATCGATAATGAACAGGGTATCGCCGTAAAACCAGCGTTCATCGAAAGGCATGAGCAAACGAATACCGTAGGTATTCATCCAGTCGAGCAAAGGATGTGTGCAGACGGCCAGGAAACTCAGCGCAACTATCCACCCCAGGCGAAAAGCCTGCCTGTCGTCCGCCGCGCGACTACGCCAACGGTTCCACAGCCAGATGAGGCCCGCCAGTAATAGCGGCATGACCACCAGTGCGAGGATACCGTGGCTCCAGCCACGCCTGAAGTACAAAGAAGCGTCAGGGCCCCAGAATTTTGCTATGCTATCGATATCAGGCAGGTTGACGCCAATAAGCAGGGTCGCGGTGGCATAGCGGGAAACCCGCTTAAGTTCAGTTTCCGCCAGCACCGCGCCGACCAGTGTATGTGCGACAGGATCCATGAAGACTCAAGTCAAATTAGGCGAGTTTGACATCTGGGGGATGGTTTTTCTATAGGTGGGGTATTGTCTGGGTCTGAGAAAGTTCTAACGGTGTTTACGTCGGCTAATTTTTTAATGCCTTAATTAAATATTGTGTCACCAGAACTACAAATTCAGGGTGTGCCACAGTTACCTCGTTAAGATCATTAACTTCATTCGCTAGGACGTTGGCCATTCGGCTTCATTACCGTATAGACCCGCTATTGCAGGGTTTTTTAATGGGTCTGATTTTTCTTTATCGAATATCCCTTGGGTAACAATACAAAAAGCTTCCCTTGCTGCTTCATCAGACCCGCCATTTTTTCAGCTTCGTCTCCTCGGCCCCAAAAAACATCAGCGCGAACATGGCCTTTGATGGCGCCACCGGTATCCTGTGCCAACATGAGTTTGTTGAGCGGTGATTGTTTTTCGTTCGGCAGTGTGGTCTGCAACCATACCGGTGCGCCTAAAGGAATCACATTTCGATCTACTGCAATACTACGTCGGGGTGTCAGCGCTACGTTGAGAGATCCAATCGGTCCATCTTCCCGGGCTTCTCTAAGTTCGAAAAATATATAACTCGGATTCTTCGAGAGAACCTCGTTCAATCGGGTTGGGTTCGACTTTAACCAGTCCTTGATCGTAAATAGCGTGACTTCTTCTTTATCCAGCTCCCCCATTTCAGTCAGAACTCTGCCTATGGATTGATAAGGGTGACCATTTTGCCCGGCGTAGCCCACCGCTGTGGTAGAACCATCCGTGAGCTGTACTCGGCCAGAACCCTGAACATGCAGGAAGAACACGTCCACTAAACTGTTCACCCACAAAATCTCTGTGCCCTGAAGCAAATCTTGATCGTCATCCAGTTGCGCGCGATCGTAGTAAGGTACTACTCTGTTTCCATCCAGTTTTCCGCGCAAACGCATGTTCTTCAGCTCCGGATAAATACCGCCAAGATCAACAATCAGTAAATCCTTTGGAACACCATATAGTGGATATCGGAATTCCTCAGACCGTTCCCAACTACCTTTTAACAAAGGCTCGTAGTAGCCTGTGATCAATCCCTCGGTTACACCGCCCTCCGCGTAGACTGGCCGAACGTCGAAATTTGATTCAAAGAATTCCCTGACTTCAGAATCGCTCAGGTCTCCGCTATTCCTGGCGAGATGGCAGACTTCCTGCCATTGTTCGTGGCTGAGTTTTTGGCAACTCTTTAGAAAACCGTCCCACACGTCACTTTGATTGTCCGATGCCCAGTTCTGAAGACTTGACCATTCAACCGGGCTGCCTATTCCGGGCGGTCGCGTTGTACACGCGCTCACCATTAATGCACAGAATACGAAAATTGACAGGGATTTAGGCATGGTGAAATTGTACCTTTGTTACCAGGATGATGGCGGTTTTGTTTTGCAATCGAAGCATCGTCTGTTACTTGATATGCAAATTGGGTGTCAGAGAGCAATTTTCCCTAATATTAGAAACAATTGCTCTCTGATACCTTTAATGCCCGTTCGAAACTTGAGCGATTAGCGCGGCGCGCCGATTCCCTTTATTATCGCTGCCTCCCAATGTAGGCATTCGCATGCACTAGACGATGAATCAACTACTCGACAACATTACCTGGTTCACCCTCACCGGCCCGCATGCCGTGTACGCCTCCGGCACGAAGGATGCGCGACGGTACGCCGCCGGCTTTTCGCCCATCGTCGGGTTTGCCGATCCCGCGCGCCCCGACTTCGCCGCGCTGGCCCCCTATTGTCAACCCGATGAGCACCTCTACTGCCCGGACTGGACAGGCGAAGCGCCTGCGGGCTGGCGCATTCATGACGAAAAATCTCTGTTCAGGATGGTCTGGGAGGAGGCCATGCCCGAAGCCGACGAGTTTCCCGACGCGATCAGGCTCGGCCCACAGCATGCGGCCCAGGCGCTCGAGCTGGCACAGCTGACCAATCCCGGTCCTTTCGGGCCGAGAACCATCGAACTGGGCGAATACTTCGGCTGGTTCGAAGACGGACGGCTGGCGGCGATGGCCGGTGAACGCATGCACGCGGGCACGCTGCGCGAGGTCAGTGGTATTTGTACCCACCCCGATTTCCGCGGTCGCGGGCTTGCGCGTCGATTGACCTTAAAACTGATCCGCCGCGAAATGCAGCGCAGCGAAACCCCCTTTCTTCACGTCATGGGCGATAACGCGAGCGCGCGTCGGCTCTACCGGAAAATGGGGTTTCGCGACTACTGCGAGACAACGCTGCGCGTGATCTCACCGTGCTGATGCTGGAATTCCCGGCTGACTGGCTGGCGTTTCAGCCGCAGGCAAGCGCCGCCGTAGCGAATTCAAATAAATAAATCTGTCCTGGTTTTACCTGCGTTTGCTGCCGCCGGATATCACAACATTGACAGATCCGAAATCTGTGGCATGCTCCACGCTATCCGTAACAACATAAAGGGGGTGATCTAGTGTCTACAGAGATATTGGAGAAAGGTGTCAAAACGTTCGGAGATACCGAGGTTTAAAAGAAGGCTGAAAGACCTACAGGCTTTTGGCCAGGCCCGGTTTAACCGATGCCCTTGACAGTCTTTCTCCCAGGTAACTCGAAGGGCCACCGGAAACGGTGGCCCTTTTTTATTCCCATTTTACAGGCGCTTTTAGTCACTCCGGTAGGCCAGCTATCGGTGAGTTAGAAGAACAAGTTTAGGTTTTTAAATGGTCGCCTTATTTTAAAAGGTATACTGTCCCCGGAATTCAAAAATGGTGGATAGAAAACATGGCCAGGGTTAAAACTAACAAAGCTGTCAGTAAAACAACCATTCCCGCCAGGCATGCCAAAGCGGCATTTGTAAGAAAGCGGCAACACATCAAAGTCATCAATACTCATGGTACCCAGGTCGTCGATTGCTGGGCATTAAATGCCGACAATATGACCGAGTTTATGTCTATGGAACATTGCCGTGTTTCGCTGGAAAGCGTAATCCCACGAAAAGGCAATACGATGGTGACCAATAGACGACGACCGATACTGAAAATCATCGAAGATTCAGCCAGTGGAACCCATGACACGCTATTGGCCGCTTGCGACCGCTACCGGTATGAATTGCTGGGGTGTAAAGAATATCACCGAAACTGTACTGATAATTTTTGGGAGGCAATGGTCGAGGTCGGCTGCAAACCCGTAGAATTACCATCACCCTTTAACCTATGGCAAAACACGCCTGTAGAACCCGATGGTAGGATTAAGCCCAATCCTCCGGTGACCAGAAAAGGGGATTATATTGTAATGCGCGCAGAAATGGATTTGGTGGTATGCCTGTCGGCCTGCCCGCAGGATATTACTTCAATTTGTGGTAACAAACCGCGCAATGCGCATTTCGAAATATATTAGGAATTCAATAAGGGGCCCCTAACCTTTATGATTGCGCCAAAAAAGGAATGCCCCTAATATCATTGAGAGCCGGTTTCATTCCCCTACGTTTCCGCTCGCAGCAGTGGCCAACCCACTTTTGCGCCGCGTCTCACGATAAATCGTAAAAATCGCCGCAGCAACGACGATAACTGCACCGAACCAGGTCGACATACCGGGTAACTGATCGAATATCAGGAAACCAAACAAGGTGGCCCACAGCAGGCGCACATAGTCCAGCGATGCCAGTAGCGACGCTTCCCCGTGTTTATAGGCGAAGATGTTGCACTTTTGCCCAAAGTAGGAAACCACCGCTACCGCGGCGAGCAGGAGCCATTCCGATGCTGTCGGTTGCTGCCAGAAATAAATACCGGGTATTATCATAACCAGGCCGACACCCAGCGCCCCATAGGTCAAAATCGTATCCGTGCTGTCGCTGCGCGACAATAAGCGGAGTAATATCATCACGGCAGCGGCACCCGCCGCACCCACCAGCGAGGCCAGACCATAAATAGAAAAATTGTCGGTGCCGGGTTGCAGCATGATCATCACACCGACGAATCCGATCAGCACTGCGCTCCAGCGGTACACGCCGACGGTTTCAGCGAGAAAAAACACTGCGAAAACTGTGACGAAAAAACTTTTGGCGAAGAAGATTGCGGTGGCGTCGGCCAATGGCATATGAATGATTGCGGTAAATCCAAAGAGCATCGCCACCAGCGCGCAAAAGACGCGAATCAACTGTAATTTAGGACGCGCAGTGCGTAGCGAACCGGGGAAGTTCCGCAGTATCGCCGGTGCTACCATGATGACCATGCCTATTTGACGTACCAGCAATATCTGCGTGATATGCAGGCGCTGCCCGAGCAGCTTGATCAGCAAGGCCATCAGCGAAAACACAATCGAAGCCAGCATCAAATATGCGATACCTTTCAGGTTATCGGGCAGACGATGGAACCAGTTCAAGCCATACAGCCGTTTGCGAGATTAGAGGCGGTGGCGATGACCTTTCCGCTGAGAAAGAGGATCGCCGATCCGGACGGATGGGCGGCATTGTCTCCAATCCCGGCTCGAAGCGCAAAAAAAACGCCGGAATCAATCCATCGGGTTTTGTGTGGCAACCACCGAACAAAACCCGGTACCTGGATGCCGTTTTGAAATCGTCACACAAACGATCTGGAATTCAATTGGGACCCAGAAAACGGCAAGGTGCCGATCGACTCG
>JACZQS010000133.1 GCA_022545625.1 Pseudomonadota bacterium | reverse complement strand
ATCTGGAATACTTTCCTGGTCATGTATATCTAGATACGGGCTCAAATAGCGAAACTTTTATACCGATACGGTCTCGCCTCGTGCCTGGACCTATCACAGCTAAAAAACACTTGCACTTTAGGGCGTAAAAGGTGAGAATTCGCGCCCTTTTAAGGTAACAGGGCAGGACATGAAGCAAGATATTCACCCCGAGTACAGGGAGGTCGTATTTCAGGATATTGCCTCCGATTTCGCGATCCTGACCCGTTCTACAGTTGCTACGCGTGAAACCATCAAATGGGAAGACGGTAACGAGTATCCATTATTGAAGCTGGAAGTTTCGAGCCAGTCGCATCCATTTTACACCGGTAAGCAGCATATCCTGCAAACCGCCAAACAGATCGATAAATTTCGCCAGCGTTACGGTAAATAATCAATTCTCATTTCTACAAAGGGTGCGCGACGCACCCTTTTTTTTGTCCGCTGAAAATTCCGCTACCCCTGGCATCTACACCGACTACAATAGAGAAATGATCGACCGTCATTTCAAATGCCTCCTGTTTACGCTTTCCCTGATGTTGTTTGGCTGTGCAACCAACCCGGTTAGCGGGGATCGGGAATTTGTCACGCTGAGTGAATCCCAGGAAATTGATCAGGGACGAAAATATCACCAGACTATTATCGATCAATACGGTGTCTACGATGACCCCGACCTACAGTCCTATGTCGAGGCAATCGGGCAACAGCTAGCGGCCAATAGCCACCGCGCCCACCTCGAGTTTCATTTCACCATTCTCGATTCACCCGATATCAACGCCTTTGCGTTACCCGGTGGTTATATCTATATCACGCGTGGCATCATGGCTTATCTGGATAACGAGGCCGAACTGGCCGGCGTTCTCGGCCATGAAATCGGCCACGTTACCGCGCGTCATTCGGTGAGACAGCAATCCGGGCAATTGGCTGCTGGATTACTCAACATATTAATCTCCAGCGTTACCGGTAGTCAGACGCTCCAGGAGTTGGGAGATCAACTGAGTTTCGGCATTATTCGAGGTTATGGCCGCAAACATGAACTCGAAGCCGATCGGCTCGGCGCGGAATACCTGCACAAATCGTCTTATAATCCCGAAGTCATGCTCGAAGTAATCGGAGTCCTCAAGGACCAGGAATTGTACGAAAGGGCATTGGCAAAAAAAGAAAATCGCGAGCCAAAAATTTATCATGGCGTATTTTCGACTCACCCGAAAAATGACGATCGACTCCAGACAGTCGTGCGTGCAGCCAAAACCCTGTCACCTGTGCAATACCGTGATAACAACCGGGCAACCTATTTAAAATCAATCGACGGGATGGTCTGGGGGCAAAATCCGGACCAGGGGGTAGTAGTAAAAAATCGCTTTATGCATGCAGAACTGGGCATCGCCTTACAGTTTCCCGTAGACTGGCTGATTACCAATAATCCAAAAAAATTATTAGCCCGGAATCCTGAAAATGGGGCGTTGACACAGGTCAGCCTGAAATCATTACGAAAAAATGAAACCGCTGCCGGGCTACTCAGGCGCCTTACTAAGGAGAGTGATCTGGCCGTCGAGCAAACGACTTATGGTGCCACTGCACGCACGCAGGCTCGTATCGCAGCGGGAAGCCAGCCCGCCCGTGTCAGTGCGATCAAGCTCGACCAGAAGCAGGTATTGTTTATCGCCGGGACCAGTGCTAAGAAACATTTTGTCGCTACAGATCTGCAATTGCTGGCAATCAATGCGAGCTTTACCCGGCTCAGTGACGAACAGGTTAATAATATAAAATTCCCGGTGCTAAAAATTATTGAAGCTGGGCCAGGTGACGATTTTGCTTCGCTGGCGACGCGGAGTGCGATTGACCACGAAGCTGAAAATATACTACGACTGCTCAATGGCGCCTTTCCAGATGGCACGGTCGCTACTTCACAAAAGCTCAAGGTTATCGAGCTCACTAATTAAATACAGCTCTATTGGATGTGATGCGGCCCCTGACCGGAACCCGGGAGTCTGTCGGAATTAGTTAGCCTCCGAAAATCAAACATGACCGCCAGCAGGTCTAAAATATTTTAATATAATCAGCTTTTGTGCCATATTGTGGTTAATAGTCACTGGCGAGGTATATTCGTGTCGCATTACCCAATCATTCGAAAACGTCGCATGCGTCGGGACGATTTTTCACGGCGGCTGATGCGCGAAAACAGTCTTTCGGCAAACGATTTCATTTACCCGGTGTTCGTGCTCGAGGGAACACAACAACGTGAAGCCGTGGAATCCATGCCCGGGATTGAACGTCTCAGCATAGATCTGTTGGTGGAAGATGCATTGTCTGTCCACAACCTGGGTATTCCTGCGATGGTGCTGTTTCCGGTTACGCCACCTGCGGCGAAAAGTGACGATGCGGCAGAATCCTGGAATCCCGATGGTCTGGTGCAACGGGCGATTCGCGCGATCAAACAATCGGTACCCGATCTTGGCGTCATTACCGATGTTGCGCTGGATCCTTACACCAGCCACGGTCAGGACGGCCTGCTGGACGACCAGGGTTATGTCACCAACGACAAAACCATCTCGGTCCTGGTAAAACAGGCTTTATCGCATGCCGAGGCCGGTGCCGATGTTGTAGCACCATCGGACATGATGGATGGGCGCATCGGTGAGATTCGCCAGGCCCTGGAAAGTAATGGGCATGTGAATACGCGCATCCTGGCCTATGCGGCTAAATACGCATCGAGCTTTTACGGCCCGTTTCGCGATGCGGTAGGATCGGCCGCCAGCCTCGGTAGTGGTAATAAGTATTCATACCAGATGGATCCGGCCAATAGCAACGAGGCATTGCACGAGGCCGCACTGGATATCGAAGAGGGTGCCGATATGGTGATGATAAAACCCGCGCTGCCTTACCTGGATATCGTCTGGCGCGTGAGCCAGGAACTGCAGTATCCGACTTTCGTATACCAGGTCAGCGGTGAATATGCGATGCTAAAGGCTGCCGCACAAAACGGCTGGATCGATGAAAAATCCTGCGTGCTCGAAGCCCTGTTATCGATGAAACGAGCCGGCGCGGACGGTATTTTGACCTACTATGCGAAGACCGCCGCACAATGGTTACAGGAAGCGTAATTGGCCGAACATCCCGTTAGCATTGATCGATACGCGGTAGTCGGCAACCCGGTCGCGCATAGCCTGTCACCCCGGATTCATCTTTCATTTGCCGGGCAGATGCAGCAGCAAATAAGTTATGAGGCCATCGAACTCGCCATCGATGATTTTCCGGCGCAAATTGAAAAACTTCAGCAACAGGGTTTGAAGGGTGCGAATGTCACGGTGCCTTTCAAACAACAGGCATGGGAAATTTGCTCGCAAAGAAGTCCACGGGCCGAGCAGGCCGGCGCGGTGAATACCCTGTCGTTCAACGATAATGGCGAAATTTCAGGAGACAATACAGACGGTACCGGGCTCACGCGTGACCTGCAGGATAATCACGACATCCGTATCCCGCACCGAAAAATATTAATCCTCGGTGCCGGTGGTGCAGTACGCGGTGTACTTGCACCACTGCTGGCGCTTGAACCCGAAAGACTAGTGATCGCAAACCGTACACTGAAGAAAGCCGAAATACTGGCCTCGGATTTCATTTCTGCCGGAGCGGTCAGTACCTGTGGTTACGATGATCTCGGGGCCGATAAATTCGACCTGATCATCAACGCGACTGCGGCCGGGCTCAGCGATCAGGTCCCGCCGCTTAACGAAAAAGTAATCGGTTCCAACTCTATTTGCTACGACTTGATGTACCGGCTCGATGGCCCTACCGCATTTGTCGCATGGGCGCGAAGCCGGGGTGCGGCGAGTGCTATCGATGGACTCGGTATGCTGGTTGAACAGGCTGCAGAGTCATTTTATATCTGGCGCGGCGTACGGGTTAATACCAGCGAAGTGATCGATAATTTACGCGATAAGTTTTAGACCCGGTTAACTCCGCATTTTTTCCCCGCCCGGGTCGTACAAGGGCTTGCCGATAACCCGCGCAGCGTACATCTCGCCATTGATCTCGACTTCAAGCGAGGTATCTGCTTTTGCAAGCCCGGTCGGCACATAGCCCATTGCCATCGAACGCCCGATCCTGTGGGCATACCCACCAGAAGTGACATAACCCACGCACTCACCATCCTTGAGAATCGCCTCATCGTTGGATACATCGATATCCTTGGTTTCGACCGTCATGCTCACCAGGCATTTCTGTGGTCCCCGGGCCCTCTCCTCCATCGCAGCCTGCTTGCCGATAAATTCCTTGTCCCAATCGATAAAACTATCCAGTCCTGATTCTGCGGGGGTAAAATCGGGGCGAAAATCCAGGGTCCATACGCCCCAGTTTTTCTCCAGCCGCAGGCTCATCAGCGTGCGCGCACCATATAATTTCAGGCCGAGATCATCGCCTGCCTCGATCATCGTTTCATACAGTTTGAGCTGATACTCCGGTGCCACATAAATCTCGAAACCGAGTTCCCCCGAGAATGACAGCCGGGCCAGAATAGCGGGTACGCCGGCGACGAACGTGCGGCGTATATCGCGAAATTTAAGTCCCTCTGCGGATACATCGTCGCGGGTAATTCGCGACAACAGCTCGCGTGCATTCGGACCCGAAATTGCAATCCCATGTAACCGGCTCGATTCATTGCTGTAGCGCAGATCATGACCATCGAGGTGCTGCTCAAACCAGCGGCGGTGCATATCCTGTACGGCACCCGATCCGAGGACCAGGAAATCGTCTTCGCCGAGACAGGCGACGGTTAAATCGCCGTAGAGCCGACCTTTCGGGGTTAACATCGGGTTGAGGATAATCCGACCCGGTTGTGGAATCCTGCCCGCCATCACCCGATCGAGGAATACCCGGGCTCCGGGCCCCTGAAAGCGGTGTTTGCCGAAGTTGGCAATTTCTATGATTCCCACCTTCTCGCGTACCGCTTTCACCTCTTCGGCAATATAATCGTGCGCCCTTGAGCGCCGGAAGGTAGGTTCCTCGTGTGCATCCTCGGGACCGTTCGCGAACCAGAGTACATTTTCTAGCCCGAACGCATCGCCCCAGACAGCTCCCCGGGCGCTCAGGCGGTCGTATAACGAAGTGGTTCTCTGGCACCGCCCCACGGGCAGGGTTTCGTTTGGAAACGTGAGCATGAAACGACGTTCATAATTTTCGGTTGACTTGACCGTGCCGTAATGTGGCGACGCGTAGTCTCCAAATCGTGCGATATCCATTGCCCACACATCGATTGACGGTTCGCCATCGATCATCCACTCCGCCAGGCACATGCCGACGCCGCCGGCCTGACAAAACCCGGCCATCACACCGACCGCAGTCCAGTAATTGCGCATACCCGGGACCGGACCAATCATCGGATTACCGTCCGGACCAAAGGTAAAGGGGCCATTGATAATATCCTTGATACCCGCTTTTTCGAGGGCCGGTATGCGCTGGAAACCGATTTCCAGGCGCTCGGCGATATGCTCCAGTTGCGGCTCGAGTAGTTCGTGCCCAAACGACTGCGGGGTGCCGCCAACCGACCAGGGGGTTGCCACCGGTTCATAGGTGCCGAGTAACATACCCTTGCCTTCCTGGCGGAAATACATATTGCCCTCGTAATCGATACCCGCGGGCAGGCGTTCTTCACGCGCTTCAATTTCGGGTATCGCCTCGGTAATCAGGTAGTGGTGTTCCATCGGTTGAACCGGCAAATGCAAGCCCGATAAAAGCCCGACTTCACGCGCCCACAGGCCGCCCGCATTGACAATATGCTCGGCGTTGATCGTGCCTTTTTCGGTCACCAGGTCCCAACTGCCATCCGAGCGCTGGTTGGTTTCCAGCACGGGTGTATGAGTGTGATAACTCGCCCCGTGAACCTTTGCAGCCTTGGCGTAGGCATAGGTCACACCGGAAGGGTCGACATCACCGTCGAGCGGGTCCCATAACGCGGCGATATAGCGTTTCGGATCGATTAACGGATGCAGCCTGGCAACCTCTTCGAGTGAAATAAACTCTTGATCGAGACCCATATAACGCGCCTTGGAGCGTTCCCTCTTGAGGTAATCGTACCAGTCATTGTTTGAAGCGAGATAAAAACCACCGGTACTGTGCATGCCGACCGAATGTCCTGATACCTCTTCGATCTCCTTGTAGAGATTAATCGTATAACCCTGTAGACGCGAAATATTCGGATCGGACGAGATGGTATGAATTTGCCCCGCGGCATGCCACGACGAGCCCGAAGTCAGCTCATTTCTTTCCAGTAACACGCAGTCCTTCCAGCCAAATTTGGCGAGATGAAACAGTACCGAACAACCGACCACGCCACCACCGATGATCACTACTTTTGCATGTGTTTCCACATTCTATCCCCCGAAATTTTAATCCAGCCTGTTAGTACCAGGCATCTGGAATTTCTTCCTTCCGTCTTGTCACATAGGCCTGTAATTCTTCATCTATCGCCTGATCCAATGGCGGGGCTTCGTAGTCTTTCAATAACTGGTTCCAGCGCTCGTAAGCGCGTTGCGCGGTATCCTTCGATCCCTCTTCTTCCCATTTTTCGACATTGTCACTGTCAGACAGGATCGCTTCATAGTAGGCCGTTTCATAGTTCGCCATCGTATGCGCACAACCGAGGAAATGACCCGCGGATTCCACTTCTGCATAGGCATCGCG
>JACZQS010000132.1 GCA_022545625.1 Pseudomonadota bacterium | reverse complement strand
GCCTTGCAGGGCAGCCATAGAAAAAGCACCGAAGGGAGACCAAACATCTGGAGGATTAAAGCTATCTACCGGCATCGCTCGACTCCTTGGGTTGTCGCATAACGACCAAGCTCAGCCACAGACAAGCCGCATAGCGGGTTGGCCGTCAGCTGCAGCGCCTTGTATGTCGGACTCGTCCCTCTAGAGGGAACCATCGGCGTCGTGTACCTCATGACCTGTCAGGGCTGGGCAAAACGTACAGAAAATCCGCATGCGAGTCTTCGCAGTGATTCGATGGCGATCGTGATTGTTCATTGCATAGAGTGTTCCTGGCCGCACCTCGTGAATAGTCCCTGAATCCACTTCTTCCAATGTTCCTTCACCTTCTATACAGTAACATGCCTCAAGGTGATTCTTCTGCCACAAATCCATTTTGAAACCAGCTTCGAGAATCGTATCCGTCAATGTGACATGCATACCATCCTCTTCATGAAGTAATCGGAGGCTATGCCAACGCTCGCCATTAATATCGCCTTTTGTACCTATTACGTCCTCTTTTCTCCTTACGATCACGCTTATAGCCCTCGCTAGGTTGAATTTTGCCGACCAGATACCATTACCGCCTAACAGTAGATTATGTGACGCGCGGGAATATTAGAATAGGTTGCAGGCACGAATACTGTGATATGTTGCACTTTGTTCTCAGTATATTCTCACGCATTTCTTTTTATATCAACGTCCGTACTGTGCTGTCTTTTTCTGAACTAAGGCCGTTTAGTTTGTGGGCTTGTTTACTGGAAATCAGGTCGCCGATGAATAACAGGAATCGAGGTCAGCGGATATTAGCACATACCGAACGCGGGGTTTTGCCCGGCAAATTTAATCACAAATGACTCTTACCTGCCGTCTTCGGACTTAAAATTACTGTGTTTGGAGGTCTGCTGTCTGGATTCCAGTTTTCTTCTCCGTCTGCTTTCCCTGCGATTTTTGATACGCGTCAACAGGTGGTAGCGCCAGAGAAACTGCATCAGCCAGTAAGAGGCAGTCGCTGAGACCAGGCCAACTACAAGGCAGCCCAATAAGAGAGGTTGCCAGATATCAAGCATGCCCGTCACTACCCAGTCGAAGGATAATTCGAAATTGAAATTATCGGCATGAATATCGAGAATAGCGGCGCCAATTCGGTAACAAAAATAAAACATTGGCGCCAGGGTTATCGGGTTACTGATCCAGACTGTGGGAACCGCTACGAGAATATTAAAGCGCAAACTGATTGCCGCCAAAGCCGCGAGTAGCATCTGAAACGGAACCGGCATAAACGCGAAAAATACTCCGACCGCGATGGCGCCGGAAAAGGATTTTCGATTGATGTGCCAGAGACTGGGGTCATGCAACCGTGGGCCGAGGAGCCTGATCAGGCGATTACCAGTTATTATTTTAGGGTGGGGTAGGTATTTTTTGATCAGTTTTCTTGGCATCTTGATTGTATTATCGATGCTAATCGCCTAATGTGCAAAGTGTAATAGGGACGATGCACAGGGATGGCATGATTAAGACCGCGATGGTACTGGTTTTGGGTTCAGTAGCTGCTTTTTACAGCAGCGCTATACCCGATCGATACTGGGTTTCCTACTTGCCCCTGTTATTGCTACTCGCATTTCTAAATCCCGGGTATCGAGTCCCGATCCTGTTAATAGCCGCCTACCTCTGGGCTTGTTTGAATATCCAGCATTCACTCGATCTTAGGCTGGCTGGCGACTATCAGAATCAATTGCTGGAACTGGAAGGCGTGATCGCGGACATTCCCGAGCAGCGACCCGGGTCGATCAGGTTTTTATTCAGGCCCGACTCGATTGCAGGCTATCCCCATCCGTTACCCGATACGATTCGACTGAGCTGGTACCGCAGCGATCAAAAAATCAATGCAGGGGAACGCTGGCGCTTGCTGGTCAAGTTGAAATCTCCGGGTGGATATCAAAATCCCGGTGGCTTCGACTATGAACGCTGGTTACTTGTTAAGCGTATCGGTGCGATCGGTTACGTTAAATCATCCGACTTAAATCAATTACTCGAATCCCCGGCCTTCTGGAGTATAGATCAATGGCGAAGCCAAATCGGGCAGGGGATCGACCAATACTGCGCTGACTGCTCGCAGGCGGGATTGATCAAGGCGCTGACTATTGGCTACCGGGCGAATATTCATCCACACCAGCGTGAACTACTACAGGACACAGGTACTGCCCACCTGCTGGCAATCTCCGGTTTACACATTGGCATGATTTCCGCGTTGTTCTTTTACCTGGGAAGATGGATCTGGCAGCTCGGGTTTTATCGTATTGGCTACGATCGTCTGCGGTTTTCGGCCACTCTCGCGTTTAGTGCTGGATTAATTTATGCCGGGTTAGCCGGTTTCAGCCTGCCGACTGTTCGTGCGTTAATCATGCTGGCGGTGGTATTTCTGGCACTGATTTTTCGCAGTGGCATCAACCTGATAAACAGCATCGCAATTGCGGTGGTAGTGATCCTGATTTTTGACCCACTGGCAGTCGGTTCGGCCTCGTTCTGGCTGAGTATCAGCGCCTTGTTGATCATTGCGTTTGCCCAATACCTGCTAAGCCATCAGACCAGTCGTTGGAGGCAGATGATGGTTGTACAATTCTTGTTTTCAGTTTTGTTTATCCCGCTCGGCATCGGTCTATTTGGTCAGTTGAACCCAGCCAGTTTTTTTGCCAATATACTGGCGATCCCACTGGTGAGCCTGATCATAGTGCCGATTGCCTTACTCGCCAGTTTTCTGGTCGGTTTCGGTCTGTCACTGGCTAACGGATTGTTTCTGGTCAGCGATAAATTGCTGGGCGTACTGCTCGACTACCTGGAATTGTTGCTAAATTCAGGCCTGTCGGCACACCCGGGTGGCAGCATTCCATACGTTCTGCTCGGTCTGTCAGCGATGGGATTATTAATAATAACGATGCCAAAGGGATTTCCCGGAAAAATGCCGGCTGTCCTGCTAGTGGTCTTGCCTTTTATCTGGCAACGGCCTGAAATAGAATTCGGTGCTTACCAGTTGACCCTGCTAGATGTAGGGATGGGTACATCAGCGGTGATCCAGACCAGAAATCACAGCATTGTCTACGATTTTGGGCCGGGAAACGCGTATGGGTTTAGTGCCGCGCAATGGGTGCTGGTGCCTTTTTTGCGGCAGCAGGGTATCGAGCAACCGGATTTGATGATTATCAGCCATGTCGATGCAGACCATAGCGGCGGTTTCATAAGCTATCGGGAACATTACGATCCCGCCAGGTTGATTTCGGGGACGCCGGACGAAATACAAAAGAGATTCAGACTGCGATCGGCTATTCGTTCCTGCCATCTATACCCACCCTGGTACTGGGATGGGGTTAGTTTCGAATTCATCAGTCCGCCTGCTACTAGTAAGCTGAAAAGTAGTAACAACCGTTCCTGCGTATTAAGGGTGAGCGGTGTTCATACCTCGCTGTTGACCGGCGATATCGAGGCTGAACAGGAATTTCGACTGCTGGGCACGATGCCGGAAAAATTGAGAGCATCGGTATTACTTGCGCCGCATCATGGAAGCGCTACCTCTTCAACCTCGAGTTTTCTGCAAAAGGTGAGTCCGCGGGTTTCAGTATTTACCATTGGTAGAAACAATCGCTGGGGGTTTCCCGACGCCAGGGTGCTCGAAGCCTATGGTCTGGTCAACAGCCAGATATATCGAACTGATCGAGATGGGGCCATCACGATTCAAAGTAGCGCAAGCGGTCTAAAGGTCAGCAGATACCGCAAAGATAGACCCAGATTATGGTATTGAGATTTTAACCCAGCTTGATATCGACAAGTGATGGCCGGTCTGGTAAAAAACTTCTCATCGCAGACTTGATTACAGTATCATGTGCGGCATTCCTGATGGAGGTGAAACGTGTTCGAACTGGTTCAGGCAGGCGGCTGGCTAATGGTCCCGATATTGCTGTGCTCTATTATTGCGGTGGCAATTATCACCGAACGTTTGTGGACCCTGCGGCAAAAAAAGGTAATTCCTGAGAAACTTTTGACCGGTATCTGGAATCTATTGAATAAAGACTCTCTCACCGAAAAACATATCGACCAGATTGAAAATGGATCACCGCTGGGGCGGGTGCTTGCCGCCGGATTGATCAATCGACATTTATCGCGTGACCTGATTCGGGAAAGTATCGAAGAAACCGGTCGCCACGTGGTGCACGAAATGGAACGCTTCATGAATACCCTGGGTACGATATCGACAATAACCCCGTTACTCGGGCTGCTGGGTACGGTAATCGGTATGATCAAGGTGTTTACCGCTATTACCGTCATTGGTGTTGGAGATCCTGGTCAACTTGCTGGAGGAATTTCCGAAGCCCTGATTACTACTGCCGCGGGACTGACGATTGCAATCCCCAGCCTGATTTTCCATCGCCACCTGAAAAGGAAAATAGACGAGCTGGTAGTCGGCATGGAACAGGAAGCGATGAAGCTGGTGGAGTTCTTACAGGGTGATCGGAAAAGCTTTTCCCAGTAATGAAATTTATCAGTGCAACTCCAGTTGAAGAAGTCAATATCAATTTGACACCTCTAATAGACGTGGTGTTTCTATTATTGATATTCTTCATGGTGTCGACTACTTTTGATACCACCTCGCAGTTAAAGATCAAGTTGCCCGAAGCGAGTCAAGATGAAGCTATCAAACCAAAACAACCGCTCTATTTAGTGATTAACATGGAGGGTAAATTTTTTTTAAACTCACGTGAATTATCGAGCCAGAAAAGTGAAGCGCTAAGCCTTGCATTACAGCGGGTACTTGACGGATCGGATCGGCCAATTGTGATTCAGTCAGACGCCGAATCACCGGTGCAGTCGCTGGTGACAGCGATGGATGTTGTTGCGCGGCTGGGGCTCACCCAGGTTTCGATCGCAACTACGCGCCCGCTTGAGTAAATCTTGACCATGTTGTATGGACTCCCTCCGATAAGGCTTATCCGATGAAACCAATTACCGGTAAGATGACCGGTATCCAATCCTATCGCGCCCTACTGTCGCTGGCTTTAGAGCATAAGATCTATTTTCTGCTGGCGGTCATTGGCATGGTTATTTTTGCCATGTCGGAAGCCGCATTTGCCTATTTGATGAAACCGTTGCTGGATGACGGATTTATCGATCGTGATCCTTTGGTAATTCGGTTGATTCCACTGGCTATCATATTGATTTTTGCGGTACGAATGGTCGCAGTATCTACTCGCACCTATTGTATGGATTATATTGGACGCAATGTCATCGCCTCGTTACGGAACTTGATGTTTGAAAAATTGATGACTATGAATAGCGAGGAGTACGATCAGTCATCGTCCGGTGCGATCGTTACGCGATTTTCCTACAATGTCGAACAAATAGCTGGTTCTGTGTCTTCATCGCTGACCGTATTTATTCAGGATACATTGCGTATTTTGATATTACTCGCCTATATGATTTGGCTTAACTGGCAACTGACCCTCATTTTTTTGCTTGCGGGCCCCATCGTATTTTTAATAGTAGTCAGGATTTCGGGTCGATTTCGCAGTATCAGCAAGCGTATTCAGACCTCCATGGGAGATGTCGCCCATGTCGCGCAGGAAGTCATCGATTCGAATCGGGTGGTCAAGATTTTTGGTGGAGACGACCTGGAGCGTAAGAAATTTTCTGATATTAACAAGCATAACCTGAAGCTAAATCTGAAATTGTCGATAGTACGTTCGATCAGTATGCCCCTGATGCAGTTTATCGTAGCCCTGGCCTTTGCTGCAATTGTTGCATTCGCAACCTCAGATGCAATGCGTGACATCGTAAGCACTGGCGATTTTGTTTCTTTTTTGTTTGCATTGACAATGATATTTCCGCCCATGCGTGCCTTGTCGTCAGTTAACGCAAATATTCAAATGGGGATTGCCGCAGGTGAAAGTATTTTCGATTTCCTTGCCCGTGAAAGTGAGAAAGACGAGGGGAGTCTTGATCTCGAAAAGGCCCAGGGTCACATCACTTTTGACAATGTGAGTTTAAGCTATCGCAGTAGTGAAGGGAACGTGATCGAAAATATCAGTTTTGAAATTGAGCCCAATCAGACGATAGCAATCGTCGGCCGATCGGGGAGCGGCAAATCCAGCCTGGTAAATCTGATACCCCGCCTGTATGAACTCGACGAAGGCGAAATAAGACTCGATGGTGAACGCATCCAGGACTATAAACTGAAGGAATTACGCCGCCAGATTGCCTATGTTGGGCAGGATGTGCGTTTGTTCAACGACACTGTTCGATATAATATCGCCTACGGCCTGCTGGGCGATGTTGACGATGAAACAGTGATTGAAGCGGCAAAACGTGCTTACGCCTGGGAATTCATCGAGGATATGCCGGATTTACTCGATACCATGGTTGGAGAACGTGGTGTGTTGTTATCCGGGGGTCAGCGACAACGGATAGCCATAGCCCGAGCACTGCTTAAGGATGCGCCGGTACTGATCCTCGACGAAGCAACCTCTGCACTGGACACGGAGTCCGAGCGCTATATCCAGCATGCCATGGAAAACCTGATGGACAATCGCACTACCCTGGTAATCGCACACCGGCTGTCTACTGTCGAGCACGCTGATTATATCCTCGTACTCGATCAGGGCAAACTGGTGGAGCAGGGTGATCATCGGACTTTACTCGAAAGTGACGGAATCTACGCCAGGCTACATGCGTTGCAAT
>JACZQS010000131.1 GCA_022545625.1 Pseudomonadota bacterium | reverse complement strand
CAGCCTGTTGCTCCCGTGCCAAGTACATGATGTCCTGCCCATGGGCAATGATCAGTTCTTTATTGGCAATCGATACTCTCTTCTTCATGGTAAGTGCCTTCAATACCGCCTGAAAAAAGCTGGCGAGGTTCCAGTTCTTCGAGGATATATTTGGCATTCTGCTCTCGAATTTTTGACTGCTTTTTCATAGCCTGGTCAATGGCGCCCTCGTTAGTGAATTACAATTAATTCAATTACAAATTTTCATTACCCCTGTTCCGGTATTTAGTGATCGGGCTAAAGTTTATTAACCGGTCATTGGTCAAACACGGTTAACGCCACCCGTAATCACCAGTTAAGTGTAGTAAAGCAGTGCTATTTAATATAAAAGTGGTGTCTGAAAGGTAGAAAAAATGTGATCAAAGGTAGCCGTATAGAGCCAATCAGGTGCAATGGCGGGGACGACTTCCAGAATGGCCGGTACTGGCTAGCCCGGAGAGAGGGAACTGAATGTATTCTGACCCAGGGGAACTGGTGTATTAAAACTGAAACTGGCTATGCAATTTACCCCACCAACCAGTTGATCGCCAGGGTTGGGCAGCGCCATTCGTATGGTAAAACTACCACTGGCAGGGTCTATCAACTGGTCAACAATTGTGACGGTCGCTTTAAAGGATTTATTCGCAGGGCGTTCAGGATAAACATCTACTTCCATACCTTTTTTTATCAGTCCAAAATACTCGGTGGGCGCTATCAGCTCAACTCGTAGGGGATCGACCTGGGCTAATTTCATGATAGTGCGATCCACTACGGATTCACCGACCATCGAGTAGCGGTCGACGACGATACCATCGATAGGACTTCTGATTGTTCTCCGCTCCAGTTCAGCTAAAGCCAGCTCCAGGTTTAACTGGGCCATTTTTTTCTTTTCTGTAGCCTTGTCCAGTTCAATTTCGGCCAATGCCACTTCGGTTTCGACCTTATCTTTTTCATACAGGGATACAGATTTACGAGCGTACAAATTCTTGATCCGTTTATAATTGCGTTTGGCATATTGCAATTGAACCCGACGGTTGTCTATTTCACTATCGGAATTTGCCCGCATCCTGGCCAGGTGGACCCTGGCTATTTCCACCGATCTCTCTAACTTTACCAGCGGTTGGCCTTTTTTAATCTGGTCACCGGTGTCAACCAGCATCTTATCCAGAATAGCGTCAACCGAGCTGCTCAATTCTACATACATTTCTGGTTTGACCAGGCAGTCCAGTACTGCTTTTTCGGTAGCCATTAATGGCGCGCAAAAGAAGGTAATGGTCAATCCAAGTAACTGGATAATTTTTTTTGCGCGTATGGCTCGAGTTGCCGAGTATACAGGGCGAATTAGATATTTCATTAAACCTGGTGGTGGAGTCAACATGATTACTCAAATTTTCCGGAAAAAGCCAAAACGCGACGTAACTGCCGATCCTGTTTCATTAACATCTTTCTAATCAGGCTCTGTTCCTTTTCATTTCGATGTTGCGGTAAACGCAATATCAGCTTACTGATAAAATTAGGAATAGGTTTACTACCCGGACAAAATTTAGTCAGCAGTTTAAGCATAGCAGAGGAATAAAATTGTTCTAGGGCCGGATCTTGCAGAGACAATATCGCTTCAGCACTGCCGGGGTCTCCCTGGCGCGCACAGCGGCCATACAGCTGGCGATCAACACGGCCCGAGGCGTTGCGGCTAAGGGCTATAACATGCAGGCCACCGAGTTCGGCCACGCCGTCACCTAGCGCAATATCGGTGCCGCGTCCGGCCATATTGGTAGCGACTGTTATGGCCCGCGGTTGTCCGGCCTGGGCAATAATTTCGGATTCATGCTGGTCTTGCTTGGCGTTTAGGACACGGTGCTCAATTTCTACCTGCTGTAGCCACTGGCTGACCTGCTCCGATTCTTCCACAGTACAGGTTCCGATCAGTATCGGCCGACCTTGTTGGTGAAGCTCACCAACCCGGTCTAGCAGTGCCTGGTGCTTGAGGTCTTCGTTGCGGTAAATACGCTCGCCCAGCATTTTGCGCTGCGATGGCCGGTTTGTAGCAACTTTGAACAGGTCTAATCCATAGACTCGTTTTAGTTCATCTGAAACCTCACTGATAGTACCGGAAGCCCCGGCCAGGCATAAATAGCGACCGAAGAAGCGCTGATAACTGATACGCGCCTGGGGTTCGCGCTGATCACTGATCAGACAGCCTTCTTTTGCCTCTATCATTTGATGCAGCCCCTGTTCCCAGGCACGGTCGGCCATGATTCGACCCGTGGATTCGTCGATGATCTGGATTTTATCTTCGCTGATGATGTATTGTTTGTCTTTTTCGTAGAATAAGTTTGCCGACAGTGCCTGTTTTACGAGCATTTCACGCTTGCGTTTATTTCCCCAGTGCTCCGGCAGGTTTAATATCAGATCAGCTAAATTTTCTTCGCCTACCAAAGTCAGCTTGATCGATCGGGTCTTTTTGTTGACCGTATAATCCTTGTCTATAAAGAGGGCCGACGCCAGGTACAGGGCATCACTGTAGGTGTCTGATTTATCCTCACTGGGAAGTGTTTTGGTGATTATCAGCGGCGTTTTTGCTTCGTCAATGAGCACACTATCGGCTTCGTCGACGAGGGCAAAACATAAACCTCTTAATAATAGTTGGGCGTTACCGCCTGGCTTCCGATTGCGCTGTATCTGGCGAAACTGGAAGCGTAATTCGCCCAGATCATCGCCCACCTCTATGCGGTCGCGAAGGTAGTCGAAAGCGATCTGCTTATTCGTCGTATGGACGATGTCCTTCCGATAATTATCTCGCCGTTCAGCTGTTTCCATGCCATCTACTACCGAACCACCACTCAGGCCGAGGCGTCGATAAAGCGGTAACATGGATTCCGCGTCACGAGCTGCCAGGTAGTCATTGGCGGTAATCACGTGCACCGGAATGCCGGCCAGTGCCGCGGTGCAGGCGGGCAGCGTTGTGGTCAGGGTTTTTCCCTCCCCGGTTTCCATTTCTGCCAGCATGCCATTGATCATTAACCAGCCACCAAAAAGCTGGACATCGAAATGACGTTTCCCCAATGTCCTGGTTGCTATCTCTCGAATTACGGCGAAGGTTTCGATGATCAGGCGTTTTTGTAAACCCTTACGGCGCAGCTGGTCGCCCAGCTCCTCGATAATCTGGGTTAAATCCTCCTCCGAACAGTCCCGTAGCATCTGCTGGTGTATATTGACCTGGCGGACAATATAGCGTTGGCTATAAATTCTTCGACTCATACGCGTTTTAAGTTTTTCGAAAAAACGTGAAAGACCCTGTTCCAGATCGCTTAATCCGCTTTCCAGTTTTTGAGGATAGCTGCCAAATTTTATGCCGGGACGAAGTTGGAGTTCAGACATTAAATTTACTCAGAAATGTCTGTCGGAGGCGACGGAACCATTGCCTGGCCAGCGGCTCTCCACCATGATCAATTCGAACATAGGCTCGAGTACCGAGCAAAATATTTTGCGGCGTCTGATTAAAACTTAAATCAACCAGAAACACTTTTTGCAGGGACGACAGTTGATCCTTGCTATCCGGATCGAGAATAAATTTGCCACCACCGATCGTAGTCAGGGCCGTGCTGGGAAGCTGGTTTGTGGCTTCTGGCGCCTGCCTGATAATCTCGGCCTCGTAAGCCCTGCGAGGGTCACTGGCGAGCTTTATTGAAATGCCATCGATTCTCTGGCGTAGCTGTCCGATATTATCCTGGCTTACCGCCATACGAATCGTCGGTGGTTCATTACCCAGGATGTATCCCAGCAGCTCACCCTGCCGGATAAAGCGACCAGGCAGGTCATCTGCCTCTGGCAGCAAAATTTTCCCACTCTTGAAAGCGGTTACCGACATCGAGCTAATTTTATCGTGGATATGGCGTAATTCCGATTCAGCCACACCCACAGCCTCTTTTATAATACCAGCCTCTACAATATCGGTTACGCGCATGGCTCGATACTGACTGCGTAATTCTTTCACTTTCGCCCGGGCTATTTTTGCCTCGGCTTCGAGAAATGGATCGTGTAATCGAAGGACAAGAGTTCCAGCCTCAACTCGCTGGTTGTTTTCAACCTCCAGGGATCCGGCAAAACCTTCCTGCTGCGCCTTTAGCAGGGCTTCATCGGGTTGCCAGACGACACCTTCGGCCAGGGTGTAGGAAGGCACAGGCAAGAATCCTATTACCAGGATTAACAAACTGACCAGGGCAGTGCTGAAAAATATTGCGCGCCTGCGTGTTTGCCTGAGTTCTGGGCTGCTGATGATGAAACGCAACGATTTGTAAAGTGGCAGAAATACCTGCAGGCTGAGTAACCAGGTAGCAAGTATTACGCCGAGGATAAAAAATTTTCCGGTAACGACAACAAAGATAAACCACAAAACTGCAAATCGATATAACATCGACGATATACTGTATGTGACAAACCAGAAGGTTTCCCCGGGGGCGCTGGCTGGTGAGCTGGCATCTTGCAAACCAAACAGATATCGCTGAAACCAGTACCGCCAGTAATGACCCGAACGTTGATATAGATTAGGAATGCCCAGGGCGTCAGCCAGAATATAATAACCATCATATTTTAATAACGGGTTGCCGTTAAAAAATAGTGAAGAAATACCGCCTATTATAAAAATATTAAAGCCAATATCCTGAATCAGGCCGGGCTCGGTCGCGAGGAATAGTAACAATCCCAGGGCCGCCAGGAAGGACTCGACTAAAATTCCGGCTGCACTGACTAACATGCGCTTGTATTTATTGCGAAAATGAGCGGAGGTAGAGACGTTTACATAGGGAATTGGCATGAACATCAGAAAATTAATACCCATTTCATGTACCTCGCCACCCTCCAGTTTGGCGCTGAAAGCGTGTCCCAGTTCGTGCAGGAATTTAATCGGTGGATAGAGCAGGAACAGGATTATCAGGTTATAGGGCGATAACGCATTGATGCTGAAATGCTGGCTGATTTGGGGCCAGTGTAGAGATGCCTGTAGCAGTGAATAACCGATTAACAGCACCCAGACAACGGCAACCCAGGAACTGAAAAGCCAACGGACTTTATTGAAGTGATTACTGAGAAACTCTTCCGGATCCCACAGTGGCACCTTCTGTGCGACAGGGTTCGAGAAGCGCTGTTTTAATTTGGCACTTTTCTGCTGAACCTGGCGTTCAAAAAGTTCCTCGGTATCGATCAGAGCTTCGGTCTGAATTAAATCAGCAGCATGAAGCTGCCCCAGTAGCTTAATGATTTCTTCCTGGCCGGGTGCATAGTCTTCGAGTTGTTTACCAAGCTGGTCAAAAATTTCCTGCACACTACGATTGCCGTCGAGCAGGCCAATAAATTGATAGGCAGCTGGATTAAATCGGTGATTGCGGCCGGTGGTGGTATCTTCCAGTATATACCAGATCAGGCCACGGTAATCATGGCGGTGAATTTCTATATGACCGTGTAGTCTTGGTCGCAGCTTGGCAACCCGATACCAGTGTGGACTGAGTAGACCGTCATCCATTATAGATTTCCTGCTAGGGCCACCATGACCAGATCCATAATTGCAACCAGTCGGTAATCTCGTGTGTCCATATCCATATCATTCGTGCGCGCCCGGCATTGACTTTTCCAACCCCTTCCATACCCGGTCGGAGCAGGTCGGGGGCATTATTCAATTTAGCTTCAACACGGAAAATGTTGGCGCCGTCGTCGGCTTTGGCAACAGTGGTAATTTTTTCCACTGTTAGTGGGAGACTTCTTTCAGACAGGCTCGACAGAACCAGCGTGCCCGTCTGTCCCTGATCGATGTAGGAAATATCGCTTTCGTCCACTTTCAGAATAATGCGGTAGCCCGCCAGGGGTGCAATTTTAAATAAAGTGTCACCGCGCTCGACGGGCGATCCTAGCAACTGGCTCAAGTCACCCTCGATAATGACGCCATCGAAAGGCGCAATAAGGCGGATATTAGCGAGTTGCTGGCGGGTTAGATCCACTTCGGCTTTGAACTGGTTAATTTGTTCGGAAAGTTCTGTAAGCTGATCTTTACGGCTGAATAGCTGAAGAGCCTCGGATGAGCCACCGACAATAGTGTTTCTGGTGTAGAGAAGTCCATCGGTAGAGACGGCTTTGAAGCCATAGGGGAGGTGCTCCAGAATTGCTTTGGGGTCGCTGCCAGCTTCAAACACGGCAGTCTGCGACAGAACAGTTTGCATTAGTGGTTTCAAATTCTCAGCTGTCGATACGAACTCATCAAGCCAGCCGACAAATCCTGCAGAGCTCAGTTGCGGACGTTTGATCTGAGGGTTCAAGCTGCCGGCATTAGGAACAATTAATCCTGCCCGGCCTTTGTTTTCTATTTTGAGACGCTCGATTATCTTTTCTGCAGTATCTTTGCTGTCGCAAATGACATAGTGCGAGATATCACCCAGAGCTGACTCAACAGCTTTTTCCATCCCTGCAGCTGGTTTGAAGCGGTCCGCGACTGTTCCTTGAATTCCTTCTATTTTATCTTTGAACTCAAGGACTGTTATCACGCCGGCGTGTGTGCCTCCGAATGAGTATATTAGTTCACTCAAAATTTTCTGCTGCGCCTGGCTTGCTTCAATTGAGGCATAACTCTTAGAAAGTTCTTTCCCAGTCCGTTCAAGAACGATTTTCTTTGTCGCTTGTTCCTGAGTAGTTTTGTTCAACTCAGCCTGCGTCGAGATTCTGCCTTGTGAAAGTTTGCCCGCTTTGGCGCGTAGTTTTTCCAGATCGAAAGTTAAATTCGTCTTTTTCTCTGA
>JACZQS010000130.1 GCA_022545625.1 Pseudomonadota bacterium | reverse complement strand
ATGTCGCCCGGAGAATCGAGGAATGAAACGCCACACTTGGCGATCTGTTCCATGTGCTCGGGTAGAAAAATCATATCCAGCGAGCCGATAGGCGCGCCCGGATAGGTTTTCTTCACCAGTGCCGCGTTATAGGTCACGCCGTGCGTACCCCACATAAAAGGAACGATGTATTTGTTGCCCGGGTCCCAGTTACTGCTCAACTTCTCCATGACTTCGGGGCTCATGTGCTTGAGGTTGGGTATCTTGGATTTGTCAAGTTCCCGAAGTATACCGGCTGGAATCAGACGGCCAACACTGGAACCCGAGTGGCTGACGACGTCATAGCCGGAACTACCGGCCAGCAATTTGGCGTCGATGGCCTCGGCCGAATCATAAACATCGTATATGACCTTGACGTCGAACTCTTTTTCGAAATTAGAGATCGTGTCCTCGGCTATGTACTCGGCCCAGTTGGTAACGTTCAATACACCAGCGGCCATCACTGTACTCGATCCGATGATCAATGCAGTAGCGACGCTGCTGACGATTGCGTCTTTAACAAGTTGTCTAAATGTTTTCATCTTTTCCTCCAAAGGTTTATTTTCAATATTTGAACTCCGGTATTGTTCAAATTTATTTTATTGTCGATGGCCTAACAGTAGCTCATTTACCGGTGGCGCTTTACCTGCGATGCCTGACATTAACATAGTGATGGTCCGTTTGTCATATTACCACTATTAGAATTTTGAACACATTAATTCGATGATACTGAGAGTCGGTGGATATCATGGCTTTTGTCAGGAAATATGATCTCGAGTAGTTCAAAAACCATGGCGAGTGCCTGGACTCGTTTAAATCCCGCTGCGCCGATTAAGAAATTTTGCCATAGTCCTTCGGTCATTCCTTCAATACTAAACGCGGCTGTTTTCGGGCTTAAGTCTGATCGACTGGTTGCCCCAATTTCAGTGCATAGTGACAACAATTTTCCTGAAAAGGCCTGGTCATGGGCGCCACATATTTCCATGTACCTGGGGCGGGAACGCGATTCACCCCAGAAAGCGTACCAAACGCTGATTTTCTTACGGTTACAGATCGACGGATTAAAAGTGGATTTAATAATTGCGCAAAGTTGAGACACAGGATCTTCGGCGGCATTATCGCAGGCGTCTATCCAGCACTGCATGTACTCATGGCTCAGATGCCGAAGCGTTTGTTCGAACAAGGATTTTTTAGACTGGAAATGGAATACAATAACTCCCTGCGAAACACCGGCATGTTCGGCTATTCGCGCCAGGGTAGTCTGGGAAAGACCGAGTTTGTCGATGCAATTGATAGTAGTCTCGATCAACTGGCGTTTACGGAATTCGCTTTGAACGGAGCGATTCCGGCTCGGCAGATTTTTCTCGGTTACCCTGGTCAGCATCGGTTGTTTCGTCTGGTTCTCTGGTATTTGTAAGTTATAACTTAATGAGCGTTTAGTCAACTAAAATTCATATACTATTGATATAGTTGATTTTTATTATAAAAATATTATAATTCATTTCCCCTAGTGTGCGACCAATCGAGGATGCAAGCCGATGTCAGGTACAACAGCAGATCTAAAGCGGATCGACAATCAATTCATTCATCCCTGGGACGATATTGCCAAGCTGGGTCAAAACCAACGTACCGTGGTTGCCAGGGGTGAGGGTGTATACGTATATGATAGTGATGGTAATCGTTTGCTCGATGGCCCGGCGGGCATGTGGTGCGTCAATATTGGGCACGGACGCGAGGAAATGGCGCAGGCCATTTATGACCAGATCATGCAATTGCCCTACACCTCGCCCTGGTCGCTGACGACGGGTCCCGCTGCAAAATTGAGTCAAGCCCTGGCAGCGGAGGCACCCGGCGATCTCAATCATGTGTTTTTCACCACTGGTGGCTCGACCGCAGTGGATTCAGCTATACGATTTGTCCAGTTTTACAACAATGTTCGCGGCAAGCCCGAGAAAAAACACATTATTGCGCGCAAGAAGGGATATCACGGCAGTACCTATTTAAGCGCCAGCGTTTCGGGTAAGGAACGCGACAAGAGTTCACTCGATTTTATCGAAGGACTGGTGCATCACATCCCGGCGCCGCACCCGTTATGGAAATCTGAAGGGCAGTCGGATGCAGAATTTCTCGATCAATGTGTGGCTGACCTGGAGAATTGTATTCTCGAAGTTGGCGCGGATCGCTGTGCTGTATTTGTCGCCGAACCGATTCTCGCATCGGGTGGTGTCATCGTGCCACCCCAGGGTTATCACCAGCGTTGCCTCGAAATATGCCGGAAGTACGATCTGCTGTATTTGTCTGACGAGGTAGTCACTGCATTCGGTCGCCTGGGTCATTGTTTTGCCTCGGAAGCCGTATTTGGCATACAGCCGGATATTATTACCACGGCGAAAGGTATGACCTCGGCATACGTGCCGATGGGGGCTTTCCTGGTATCGGATCGCCTGCTTGATGAAATCAATCAGCTCGGTGGCGATAGCGCTGTGTTTTCAAACGGTTTCACCTACTCTGGCCACCCGGTAGCAGCAGTCGCCGGTTTAAAAAATCTAGAAATCATGAAACGCGAGAAATTGTTCGAACATGTGCGGGAGGTTGGTCCCTACATGCAGGAACAGCTTCAAACCCTGCGCGATATCCCGATTGTTAGCGATGTGCGTGGTATCGGATTGATGGCCTGCGTTGAATGTGAATTGCATGCGGGCGATAGCGATCTGGAGATGGACTATGAAATTGGCAATCGAATTGATAAACACTGCCAGGCGCTTGGACTGATTGTCCGCCCGTTGGTCAATATGTGCGTGATGTCGCCACCTTTGACCATCACACGCGAACAAATTGATGAAATGATCGGCATTTTGCGAAAAGGTATCGAGCTGGCCATGCACGATCTAGCCGACGAGGTCGATCGAGAAAAATTTAGCGATAAGCATCAGGCCTGGGGAGGTTAAGATTCTCCTGCCCGGGCAGGAGAATCTGGGAATCCTGGTTTCCCACTCAAATGTTGGATAGAAATTTAAAGAGTTGAAGAATATGAAATTTACCACAGCGGAAGCGCTTTTTAATCAAGCAGGCGGAAAACGCAATGGATTGCCCGCCTGGTGTTATAACAATGCTGAGCTAACACAGCTCGAAATGGAGCAGGTGTTTCTGCAAAAATGGATATGGGTCGGCCATGTTTCGGACATCCCGAATGCAGGCGACTACCAGTGCCTGGACATCGCGAATGAAAGAGCCGTGGTGGTTCGTGATAATAACGGAAACCTGGGAGCCTTCCATAATTTGTGTCGGCACCGCGGATCGCGTGTCGCGGTCGGTGACAGGGGACACTGCGGGAATGCCCTGATCTGCCCGTTTCACGGCTGGTCTTACAACCTCGATGGCAGTTTAAAAAATATTCCCAGGTCGAATGCATTTCCAGAAATTGACAAGGATAAACTGGGTTTGAAGCCGCTCGACTGCGAAGTCTGGCATGGCTTGATATTTATTCGGTTTGGTGGTGAAGGCAAGTCGGTTGCCGAAACTTACAGGGAGGCCGAGCAGGAGATCGGTTTATACCGGATCGAGGATATGCAAACCTACGACGAGCCCTGGCGATTCGACTTTGACCTGGACTGGAAATCGGTAGTCGATATCGATAACGAGGGATACCACGTGCCTAAAGGGCATCCCGGGTTACATGACCTTACCGGGCCGACCTACACGGATCAAGTGCTGGAAAGCGGGCTGGGCAGGTCCTATGGCAGTTTCAAAAATCGCCAGCATAAGATTCCCCTGAACCAGAATTACGTCTCGTCGCTACCCGAATCAAACTACCTGCCCGAGTCGCATCGCTATCTCTGGATTTACTGGGGCATGTTTCCCGGTATCGTGATAACCCTGTTTCCAGACATGATCGAGGTCTACCAGGTATACCCGACCGGGTATCAGAAATCAGTGATGGCCGGTGCCTGCTATGCACTACCCGATGAGCGTAAACAAATGCAGAAAGCAAGGGCACTCAACCGCGAAATCAATATGGCCGTAGGTAACGAGGATGTGCAATTGATAAAATGGGCTGCCGAGGGGATGCGCTCAAGCGCGTTCGACGAAGTTCTACTATCCGATCTGGAACTGGGCATCTGTTCTTTTCAAAACCAGCTACGCGATTTAATACCGGTAGTTGGCCTGGATCAGGCGCCAGAAAGCGGGAATCTGAAACAGGTTAATCAGCACCTGGTCGATCAGCGCAAGCTGACAAGCGTCGCCTGATTTTCGGTGCCCAATAATTGGCGAGACTCCGATGCGTGATCCCCGCTTTGACCCGCTGTTTGAACCGATAAAGATTGGGCCGGTTACTGCACCCAATCGGTTTTACCAGGTGCCACATTGCAGTGGTATGGGATATCAGAGGCCGCAGATGATGGCCGCGATGCGCGGTGTCAAGGCCGAGGGTGGCTGGGGTGTGGTGTGTACAGAATATTGTTCGATACACCCAAGCTCCGATGATATGCCTTTCCCCCATGCCAGTCTGTGGGGAGATGATGATGTTCGTAATTTACGTTTGATGACCGATGCAGTGCATGAACATGGTGCGCTCGCCGGTGTCGAGCTCTGGTACGCTGGACATCGCGCTGCGAATATGTATAGCCGGGAACTGGCGTTCAGCGTTGATAGCCTGCCCAATACCGCGCTTGTGGGTATGCCGGTCCAAAGCCAGGCGATGACGCGAGCAGACATCGGTACTTATCGTGCCTGGCATAATGCAGCCGCAAAACGTGCAGTCGACGCCGGCTTCGATATCGTCTACGTCTATGCCAACCATGGCTATCTGCTGAACGATTTTCTGTCGCCGAGTCTTAACACGCGCTGCGATGAATACGGTGGAGCGGCGATCAACCGGGTACGCCTGGTCAGGGAAATCATCGAGCAGACCCTGGAGACGGTTGGGCATCGATGTGCTGTGGCAGTACGCTATTCGGTGCCGGCCGAAATCGAATCGGATCCAGACGAACTATTCGAAATGTTTGAAACGATTGCCGAGTTGCCCGATCTGTGGGATATCACGGTCACCGATTACAAGCTGGAAATGGGTAGCTCTCGTTTCGTCAAGGAGGCATCAAACCAGGCGGCGGTGGCTAAAATAAAATCACTGACCACAAAACCGGTTGTGAGCGTGGGTCGCTTCACCTCGCCGGATACCATGTTGAGCCAGATAAAAAAAGGTATACAGGATTTCATTGGTGCAGCCCGTCCCTCGATAGCAGACCCTTTCCTGCCGAGTAAGATCGACCAGGGTCGTATCGACGATATTAGAGAATGTATCGGCTGTAATATCTGTTACGCGTACGATACGCTCGGGAGCCCGATACGTTGCACGCAAAATCCAACCATGGGTGAGGAGTGGCGTCGAGGTTGGCATCCTGATCGGGTACCACCGAAACACGCCGATGAAACGGTACTGGTGATCGGTAGCGGTCCCGCGGGGCTGGAAGCGGCCTGTACGCTAGGTCATCGCGGATATAGCGTAATTCTGGCGGAAGCCGATACTGAACTGGGCGGGCGTATCAATAGCGAGAGCCGTTTGCCCGGACTTTCAGAATGGGCCAGGGTGCGCGACTGGCGTTTGGGACAAATTGCCAAATTGTCGAATATTGAAGTCTACCCAGACAATCATCTCGATGCCCCGGCGGTGCTCGAACTCGGGATGCAGCACGTGATTATCGCCACCGGCGCCAAATGGCGTAGCGACGGGGTCGGCCGCTGGCGTTCAACTGCTTTTGAGGGCTGGGATCTGCCTAATGTGATTTCGGTTGATCAGATATTAAGCGGCCATGTACCCGAGGCGAGCGTCGTTATTTTCGATGATGATCACTATTACATGGCGAGTGCGATTGCGTTAAAGTTGCGTGCCGAGGGCATAGATGTGACGCTGGTAACGCCGCAGGGCAGGGCAGGCGGATGGAGTTATTATACCCAGGAGCAGCATCAGACCTTGAAAGCCATGTACGATGCCGGTATCGAGATTGTCACCGACCGGGGACTCACTTATTTCAAACCAAACAATATCGGTCTGGAATGCGTGTTTAGTGGCAGCGAAAGCGATATTGCAGCCGCATATCTGATTCCGGTGACGGCACGTATTCCCTCAGCCGAACTCTGGTTCGAGCTCGAATCACGGGCCGAAACGTTTCATGCAAATGGCGGGCTGACGATTCAGCGTATTGGTGATTGTGCCGCCCCCGGTATAATTGCCTCTGCAGTTTACGCTGGACACAAGGCGGCACGGGAACTAGGTTTGGATATTAAAGATCAATTAGAAATTAAACAAGATCGAGTGGTAGTGAATACAACATGAGTAGAGACCCTAAATACGACATTTTATTCGAGCCGGTACCGATAGGGCCGGTGACCGCCAAAAATCGTTTTTTCCAGGTGCCGCACTGTAATGCTCTGGGTCATGTGCGGCCACGCGCCGAGGCGGCAAATCGGAGGGTCAAGGCTGAAGGTGGCTGGGCCGTGGTCTGTACCCAGGAAGTAGAAATACACCCCAGTGCAGAATTAACCCCTTCTGTCGAAGGTCGACTGTGGGATGATCGCGATATACCGGCGCATCGGCTGATGACCGACGCGGTGCATGAACATGGATCACTCGCCGGTATCGAACTCGCGTATAACGCCTTACATTCAATCAATCTGTACAGCCGTATTGCACCGCTTTCCCCGAGTGCAACCGTGGCTCACGGTAACTTTCCGGTGCAGGCACGCGGAATGACGCATAAAGATATACGCAATTTGCGTCTATGGAATGTCGATGCGGCG
>JACZQS010000129.1 GCA_022545625.1 Pseudomonadota bacterium | reverse complement strand
GCAAAATGCTATGACAAAAATTAAAATCCCACGCTATAAAATTATCCTGTTCAAAAGCAAGACACTGAGCAACGGGGACCATCCAATAATGTTAAGGGTAACCTATCAGAGAATTAGAAAATATTATTCATTGAAGCTATATAGCTCTCCTGAAAAGTGGAACGAGGGGCTTGGACTGTTCAACAGGAATAAAGAGGGGAAAGTAAAGCTAAGTCACTTTGAAA
The DNA here is from genome assembly GCA_022545625.1 of Pseudomonadota bacterium. Lineage (GTDB taxonomy): Bacteria > Pseudomonadota > Gammaproteobacteria. The sequence continues at coordinate 6,613 of JACZQS010000129.1, read as the reverse complement.
GGCGGGCAGACAAAACACTTAGAACGATGGGGGACAACGACCAGGAGTTCTCTTTTGCAAAGTTTGAGGAGTTGTTTTTCAAAAGTTCCAAGCCAGTACGGTTTTTTGATTATTGGGAAAACGTTATTGAATCTTTAAAAGAAGAAAACAGAATAGGGACTGCGGCCTCCTACAATGATGCATTAAGGTCATTTAAAAAATTTCAGAAAAATAGGGACCTCTTGTTTACGGACGTATATTATAAGTTATTGGAAAGGTATCGGAAGTACTTAAAAGCAAGACATTCGGTAAATACATCTGGCATATACCTGAGATCCATGCGTGTAATATGCAATCATGCCATAAAAAATAAAATCATCGACAAGGACTTATACCCATTTGAACAATTCAAAATAAAGACCGAAGAAACTGTAAAACGGGCTCTAAGGAAAAGTGATATAGAGAAAATCCACTCCATGAAAATTGAAAAAGGCACAAAGTTATGGCATAGCCGAAATTTTTTCTTATTCGGATACTTGTTAAGAATCTCAATATACTTCACCCGTCCGTACTGGCTTTTGAAGATTACTCTATCGTAAGAATTACTGATAAACAGTAGTAGTGACATCATCATTGCCGCAATCACAACTGCAACAGAAACACTGTAATAAGTGGTTGGGGTAACCGTTTTGGCAAACCATCCTAAATACACCATCGCCAAACCAATCAACGCTAGACTCACCGAGGTAAAAAACCATGGCCAGGCAATATTCCTTCGTCGATACGGGCGAGGGTCCAGGAAAGATAAATCAACCCGGTACCTGTACTTGCCTTTGCGCTTGTTTTTAATGGTCTGATAACAATGATGGTCATTAAATACTGTTACTTTGCGATAGATACCACTTAATTTGCTGGATTGCTCAAATTCCAGGTTAATTTTTTTTATTTTTACCTTCTCATCGTCACTAAACCACGTAGTTTCGGCAGAAGTTTCTAGTTCTATCTCGATATTATCCATAAATTGGCTTGCCATCGGTGCTGGGTTGTCAGAATTTAATTAAGTGAGACTTTAAAACTAGCATAAAACTGCTTTATATCTGTTATTTACACCAATTTGTTAACAAGTTCGTTGAATATTATGACTGGAAGAGGGATTAGAACCATGGCCCCGCCTAAGGAGATGTTTCGATTGAGGCGATTAATACTACTTACTTTACATAATATACATTATACGCAGTTATTGTCGTTTAATAATTGGTGACTTAATTCAGAAAAACATTAACTAATTGAAATTATTAACCAGTCTCACATTACAACTTAAGTTAATTGATTTACCATGCTGTACGAACCTTATAATTAATAAACTCTTCACTCCGAGATGAATTGATGGCAGCAACCAAGGGAATTTATGCCCGCCCCGTTTATTTAATCGATGGTAGTCGCACGCCATTTTTGAAGGCACGCGGTAAGCCAGGCCCCTTTAAACACGCGGAGCTGGGTATTTATGCGGCGCGCCCGCTGATTCAGCGCATGCCATTCTCGGCTAAAGATTTTGACGAGGTAATCATGGGTTCGACCATGCCGGGACCCGATGAGGCGAATATCGCCCGCGTTGTGGCACTCAGACTTGGCTGTGGGGACGATATCCCGGCCTACACCGTACACAGGAACTGCGCATCCGGCATGCAGGCCCTGGATTCAGCCGCAATGTCGATCGCCAGCGGCCGCTCCGAACTGATTCTTGCCGGCGGCATCGAGGCTATGAGCCAGGCGCCACTTCTACTGCACCCGAAGATGGTGAGCTGGCTAGCGTCCTGGTGGGGCGCAAAATCCTTCGTGGGAAAATTAAAAGCGCTTTCCGCGTTTAGACCCGGACTATTAGCACCAGTCATTGCGTTGTTAAAGGGTTTAACCGACCCGGTAGTCGGTATGAATATGGGTCAAACCGCCGAGCAAATAGCCTACCGCTTCGATATCAGCCGTGAAATGATGGACCAGTTCGCCCTCGATAGCCATCTGAGATTACATGCCGCACAACAGAGCGATGATCTCAGGGAAGTAGAAGCTATATATGACACTGATGGCAAGGTATACGATCACGACGATGGAGTTCGCGCTGACTCCACGCTGGAAAAACTGGCTAAATTACGCCCTGCTTTCGACAAGCCTTATGGGCTCGTTACACCGGGCAACAGCGCACAGATTACCGATGGTGCCGCAGCACTGGTTGTCGCCAGTGAAGGCGCGGTTAAAAAATATAAACTACCGGTAATGGCGCGAATCGTTAGTACCGAGTGGGCGGCCTTGAGCCCGTCTGAGATGGGCTTAGGACCGGCGCATGCGATTGCACCACTGCTTAAATCACAGGGTCTAAAACCCGAATCGATTGATTTTTGGGAAATTAACGAGGCTTTCGCGGCCCAGGTCCTCGCGGTAATAGCCGCGCTAAAGAATAAAGATTATTGTAAAGATTATCTCGGACTCAGATCCGCGGTTGGTGAAATACCGCTCGATCGACTCAATATTCATGGCGGTGGTGTCAGTCTTGGGCACCCGGTTGGCGCCAGCGGCGCCAGGATAGTTTTACACCTGGCCAGGGTACTCGAGGCTAACAACGCTAAACGTGGTATAGCATCGCTTTGTATTGGAGGGGGCCAAGGGGGCGCTATGTTAATCGAACGCGAGACCAGCACGACTTCAATAGCAAGTCCTAAAAAAGCGACTCCTAAGAAACGGAGTCCTAAGAAAGTGAGTCCTAAAAAATGAGTGTAGAGATCATTGACTGGTTTCCGGAAACCGATAAACAGGGCGTCCTGTGGTTAACATTGGACAAGCAGGACTCTGCTACTAACGTCCTTTCAACTTCGATACTCGAACAGTTGAACACGCTGGTCGATCAGATAACCGCAGACAGGCCGTCCGCGGTCATTTTTCAGTCGGGTAAAGCCTCAGGGTTTATCGCCGGGGCGGATGTTAAGGAGTTCCTGCAGGTGACCAACAAGCAGGAAGCATTGATCATGATTAAACGAGGGCAAAATGTCTTCAGCCGGATCGAATCGCTCACCTGCCCCACGGTTGCTCTGATCGAAGGATTTTGCATGGGTGGTGGCACCGAGCTCGCGCTGGCCTGTGACTACCGGGTCGCACTGGATGATTCGTCTACCAAGATAGGTTTGCCCGAAATAAAACTGGGAATACATCCTGCTTTTGGTGGCGTAGTGCGTTCAACCGCGATCATCAACCCGCTAAAATCACTGGAAATGATGTTGACCGGACGGGCACTATCGGCGCGGCAGGCAAAATCGATTGGCCTTATCGACCTGGTTCAGCCCAAACGCCAGATCAAACGCGCAGCGCAGCAGTTAGCACTTTTCCCTCCGAAGAAACGCAGGATGCCATTGTCCGGCAAAATACTGTCACTGCCGGGAATTCGCAACCTGCTTGCTGGTTATATGAAAAAACAGGTGGCAAAAAAAGCACCGCGACAACACTATCCCGCCCCTTATGCTTTGCTAGATATCTGGTGTAATTACTACGGTAGAAAAAAACGCCTGATGGAAGAAGAGGCGAATTCGGTGGCACGCCTGATCCAGGGAAATACGGTGCGTAACCTGATCAGGGTATTTTTTCTACAAACCCAGCTCAAGGGGCTGGGTAGCAAAAAAATGCTATCGCTCAACCAGGTCCATGTGATCGGTGCGGGTATCATGGGAGGTGACATAGCCGCCTGGTGTGCATTGCGTGGATATCGGGTAACTTTGCAGGATCGTGAGCCGAAGTACCTGGAAAACGCGATGAAACGTGCCAATCAGTTGTTCCGGAAAAAGCTGAGAACAACACACGAACGCAATGCCGCACTGGATCGCCTGATTCCTGATTGCAATGGCTACGGGGTCGAGAAAGCAGATGTCGTGATCGAGGCAATATTTGAAGATAAAGCTGCTAAACAGGCAGTCTATAAGGATATTGAACCCCGGATGAAGCCCGGGGCCGTGTTGGCGACAAATACTTCCAGCATCCCACTGGAAACCCTTGCCAAGGGACTCAAGAATCCCGAAAGACTGATTGGAATCCATTTTTTCAACCCGGTGGCAATGATGCCACTGGTGGAAATAGTCAAAACCAGGAAATCCTCCGAACAAACAATCGAGCAGGCAGTAGCATTCGCTTTACACATCGGCAAATTACCCTTACCGGTAAAAAGCGCGCCCGGCTTCCTGGTCAACCGTATTCTGATGCCTTACCTGGTTGAAGCGGTGACTCTATATGAAGAAGGCGTATCCCCCGAGGCCATAGACAAGGCAGCGCTCGATTTCGGCATGCCAATGGGGCCCGTCGAGCTAGCCGATACCGTCGGTCTGGATATCTGTCATTCGGTTGCAGAAAATCTGGCAAGCGCTTATGGCACAAGCGTGCCGTCTGTACTGGGACAATTTGTCGAGGCTGACAAGCTGGGGAGAAAAACTGGGCGCGGGTTTTACCAATATAAAAAGGGTAAGCCGATTAAAAACAAAGACGCCGACCTGGGTGATCAAAAATCCATCCAAAACCGCTTAATTTATCGATTACTCAACGAATCGGCTGCCTGTATCGACGAAAAAATTGTCGATGACCGAAACCTTCTCGACGCCGGTATAATATTCGGCACTGGATTTGCACCCTTTCGAGGTGGGCCACTGCATTACAGCCTCGAAGAAGGCCTGGAGGCAATCACTGAATCGATGCAACAATATGGTTCAAAGTACGGCGAGCGGTTTAACCCGGTAACAGGCTGGAAGTTAATCAAGCAGTGACTGCCTGGGCCGATCACATAGTATGCGTCGGTCTATCGGCCTGCAGAGCCCCAGCCAGGTAACCTTCGATCTTGTTACGAGTCAGGCCATTGTCCTGATCACTGAATTGAACACCAATACCTGCCGCCTTGTTGCCCTGCGCTCCGGTCGGTGTTACCCAGATTATTTTTCCAGCAACCGGCAGACGTTCCTTGTCCTCCATCAAACTGAGCAGCATGAAAACCTCGCTTCCGAGCGAATACTGCTTATTGGTTGGAATAAACAAACCTCCATTTTTCACATAAGGCATGTAAGCCGCATAGAGGGCGCTTTTATCTTTGATGTTGAGAGACAGAATGCCTTGACTGGGTGCTGCCATCAGTCCTTGCTCCTTTTAATGATTTGTTTCAATGATATTAGCAGATCTTCGAGCTGAATTTGAAAATTCAGGTTATTTTCCTCGATCATCAGTTGTCGTTCGGCCTGCCCTGATAGTGCAAAAATCTCCCTGGCCGCAGCTTTACTCGCCGTTTTCCGGGCCTGTAAACTCACGTCCAGGCCGCTTAATTGATAGCAATAGGCGTTGATTACCATTTTTACCAGTAGCCGTACTAGCCCGACATCAAACTTGATTAAACCAGTAGCCAGGGTCGTAATATCGATGCTGTTTTTCAGGTAGCGGGCAAATTGCTGTTTAAAATCGTCCACCAGGCCCGCATAGCCCTGTGCTTTTAGTTTAAGCGCCAGCAGGGGATCACCACCGGCAAATTCGAGATATTTTTCGCTCTCCTCTGCTCGCATCCCCTGCTCGAGTAACCAGTCCAGAGCAACCTGTTTTTCGGGTTGATCGAGTGTCAAGATCTGACAACGGCTGCGAATCGTTATTGGTAGTTTCCCCTTATTGTGGGTTACCAGCAGTATCAGTACCTGGGGGACGGGTTCTTCCACTGTTTTTAACAGGCTATTGGCGCTAGCTATATTCATCTTTTCGGCAGGATAGATTGCGACAACCTTTAAATTGTCATAGTGTCGGGTTAAATGAACCTGATGTATTAGTTCACGTGTCTGTTCTATTTTAATGTCTCTATTCATTTTTTTGCGTTTGTCACCGTACAATAAACTCACATAAAAAAAATCTGGATAAGTATTTGCGAGCATCAATTCGCAAGATCGACATTGCCCACAGGGAATGACATCAGCCGCATCGGTGCACAGGACCAGCATTACCAGATGCCAGATGAACTCGGTACCGTCTTCTCCACTGGTTAAATCAATCAATATGGCGTGAGGCAGCCTTTGTTGCTGTTTCAACGATAGTATTCTATCCAGTAGTGGTTTGTGCCAGGGCAGGTAAACCGGCTGGATTTTTTCATACTCGATATCGTCATCCATTATTGAATGTCTGGTACCGGTTTGAGTGAAAGTAGGAAACGCTGGTTGACCGTATCTATGATATCCTGACCTATTGCCTCAATCGTCCGGTCTGCATCGATTACCTGGTAATGCTTCGAATCACCCGTCGCAATCTGCAAAAAGGCCTGCCTGACCCTGGATTGATACTCTGCCCCCTTTTTCTCGAACCGGTTCTCCCGCCCTCCCCTGTCAATAGCTCGCTTCAGGGCAACAGTTTCAGGGATATCGAGAATTAAAATCAGCTCAGGCGCGAAATCACCAATAACAAGACGGTGTACCTGCTCGACCAGTTCGAGCCCCAACTCGCCGGCTATCCCCTGGAATGCCCGGCTAGAATCAGCAAATCGATCACTGACAACCCATTGCCCTGACTTCAGCGCCGGATAGATGGTTTGGTTCAGGTGGGTTCGTCGTGCCGCGTACATCATCAATAACTCGGTCATCGCATC
>JACZQS010000004.1 GCA_022545625.1 Pseudomonadota bacterium | reverse complement strand
AAACTTAGATGTCTTCGCCTACACACCGGTCAATCAAAGCCCGCAGGATATCGAGTTTGCCGATACCGGATTTAATGAACACGATCTAAGCGGCGGTTTGTTGGGAACTTTTAGCGCTGTTCTTCGCCCATTCCTGGAGAGTTCCAAGGTCGATGAAGAGGTCCATCAGCGAGCGCTGCAGGCATTTATTTCACTCGACCTGCACGCGACAAAAGACCGCACTGGAATCCTCATCATGGCTTCCTTGTTTGAACGCCGCGTAGAAATACTCGCCGATACAGGAATCAACGCGAAAGTCTCCAAGGATACCTGGCAAGGGATAGTGGCCGACATGATTGGCAGGATTAAATCGGATGATCTCACCGAGGGGTTCTGTATCGCCGTGCGCGAATGTGGCGAAGTACTGGCAAAGGACTTCCCCGGTTCTCACGACAATCCAGATGAGATCAGCAATAAGGTCGTTATTGAATAAACCTCTCCCGGTTTAGCAGACAGAACAGCACTGAAATCAGCCGGAAAGAATTGGGTCAGGTCTTGCCTTTTGCGTCAAGCCCATTACCTGCTTAGGCCGACCGCTGCTACTTATTCAATGCGTCGAGCATCTCCGAAATAAACTTCTGTTTGGTTCTGGGCATCAAGCCAATCTGTTCGATCTGGCGTCGCAAAATCAATGGGTCAGACTCGATTGATACTTCCAAAACAGAACGCCGCTGTGGGCTCGATTATTCAGATTGGGACTTTTCACCCGGGGATGATTTAGAGCCTAGCTGTTGGATCGCAATTTTGATTTCCTGCCAGGCCAGTTCCTTATGCTTATCCAGAATGCGACCTATCTCCTGCTCCAGCTCGGCGGTGTCGTAGGCCAGGTCTGAAACCCGACCGATGTCAATCGGTGGATCCTCATCCAGGCCCAGTTCCGATAATTCTATCTCGACTCCTGTGTCGATCAGGTCGGTCAATACTGGTATGTTGGCGTCATCTTGCATGGTTTAGAGCTTATGATGAGTGAGTGGGTAGCCACGTTCCCGGTAATAATTGTAGTGCTCGCGTGCCAGTGCTCTATTGTTTTCAGTCACCAATTCTATCACGCGCTCAAACTGCGCGAAATAGGTTGGAATTGCATCGGTGAGATTGATCAACAGCTGGCGCTCATCTGTTAATGCCGGTTCATTGTGAATCAGGATTGGAGACATGAATTCTTCAGATTCCCGCGCATCGTGAGGAATGAAACTGTCATCCTCAAATACCCACAACTGGCGATCCAGATGTGCGGATTGTTGCTCGCTTTGCGTGAGTAACAGGGTAAATTGTTTGTTTTCATACGCTTTTTGACAAAGCTCGCAGACAACCCGATCCACACTATGTTGTTGTGGGTCGAGTTGGTAAAAATCGATTCGGGTCATTAGGTTGTCACTAAAAAAGTATTCTGCTTACTAGCCCGGACATTTCATGAATTGCCGCGATGATTGCGCAGGACTTTGTTTTCTCACGAGATATTCCGAAGAAGTGTCGGACCAATGGATCCGGCCGACTGAGAAAAATCTCCTGAGGAAACAAAGGACAAGCAAGGGCGCGAGCACATTTATGAAATGTCCGGGCTAGTAAGAGAATCAGGTAATTAACCTGCCCGTCCAAACCCTCAGCGGAATAATCGCATGACTGACTCGGGAGAAAAACCCCTATTTTGCAAAAAACGCGCCTGTTTCATTTTTTCTCTGTAATCGACGGGAATATCCTGCCCAAATTTTTTGCTTCGCTGCGCCACCATCAATTGTTCCCACTCTACTGTCATACCCGAGAAATAGTCGTCGACCCGTTCCATACTGATTCCTTTTTGGCGCAATTCATATTTTATTTTAATCGGGCCGAAGCCTGCATTAACCCGGGAATCGACCGTACTCTCGATAAATCGGTTATCGCTTTGCAGATTCTCCCGTTGCAACCGGTCAAGCGCTGCTTCGATCTCGTCAAGGTCAAAATCACGTTTTCTTAGTTTTTGCGTCAGTTGATAGGCCGAGTGCTCCCGTCTGGACAGGAGACCCATCGCCACCGCACGGATACTACGAGGTTTAATCTGCTTATTCATAGACAGGTATCGTCAATCATGCCGGGCAGGCTACCGCGGATAAAACAAAGCCCTCGCCCGGGTTGTCCGGTCGAGGGCTTAAAGTCAGCTAGCATTTTAACTGAGAGGGTTTATACAGGGTGTGGGTAGTATTACACCGTCTCAGCCTCAACCGGGGGAGTGGTTTCCATTGCTTCGCTGTCAACTGGATGCGACTGGTCCCGAGATAGCCCTGGTAGAAGTTCGGCGCGAATACGTGCTTCGATTTCCTCGGCAATCTGCGGGTGTTGCTTCAAAAATAGGCGGGAATTATCCTTGCCCTGTCCGATGCGTTCGTCATTATAGCTATACCAGGCACCTGCCTTGTCGATCATACCGAGTTTGACGCCAAGGTCGATCAACTCACCCTCCAGGGACGTGCCTTCGCCGTAGAGAATCTCAAATTCGGCCTGTCTAAATGGCGGTGCTACCTTGTTCTTCACTACCTTGACACGGGTTTCGTTACCGATGACCTCGTCTCCACGCTTGATCGCACCTATGCGTCGTATGTCGAGCCTCACCGAGGCATAAAATTTGAGCGCATTGCCACCGGTAGTAGTTTCCGGATTACCAAACATGACGCCAATTTTCATCCGCAGCTGATTGATAAAAATCACCATCGTATTCGAGCGTTTGATATTACTGGTTAACTTGCGTAGTGCCTGCGACATCAGGCGCGCCTGCAATCCCATGTGCGAGTCACCCATGTCACCCTCGATTTCAGCTTTCGGCGTCAGTGCCGCCACCGAATCCACGACGACGACATCGACCGCACCGGAACGCACCAGCATGTCGGTAATTTCCAGTGCCTGTTCGCCGGTATCGGGCTGTGAAACCATCAATTCATCGATATCGACCCCGAGCTTGCCGGCATAAGGCGGGTCGAGCGCGTGCTCAGCATCAATAAACGCGGCAGCACCGCCGATTTTCTGACACTCTGCAATCACCTGTAGCGCCATGGTGGTCTTACCCGACGATTCCGGTCCATAGATTTCAATCACCCTGCCACGGGGTAAACCACCAACGCCCAGTGCCATATCGAGCGACAGTGAACCGGTCGAGATCACACCCATTTCCATGTCTACACCGCCATCTCCCAGGCGCATGACTGCTCCCTTGCCAAATTGCTTTTCGATTTGCCCGAGTGCCGCGGCGAGGGCTTTTTTCTTGTTGTCATCCATAGTGTTACCTGTATTTGTGAATTGATGGTTGAAATCACGCTAAATTATCCCACAGACTAACGAGAACATAAAGAGAACTTTTTAATTGTTTGTCTCAACAAATTTAATCATTGATTTCATCGCGAGTATTATAATCACCTACTGGCTCACAGGATGAGCTAGCGAATAAACAGGCTATATTTTCTTTCTGGCCTTTCGAATTTTTCGATAGCCCCTGTATTTTCTTCAGGTTTCGATAATCACCAGCGCATCCTCGATGGCACGTCGCATGGCTGCTTCTCGAATCGCTTCGCGATTGCCATCAAAATGGTATTTGCTGGCCTTTTGCTGGTGACTTGAAGCTACCCCGATCCATACGGTCCCCACCGGTTTCTCATCGCTACCTCCAGCAGGTCCCGCAACACCGGTAACTGCGATTGCAACATCAGCGGCACTGTTTCGTAGCGCACCACTTGCCATCGCATTGACGACCGCCTCGCTGACAGCACCATATTCTGCGATCACCGATTCCGGCACACCGATCATTTCGGTCTTCGATTGATTACTATAGGTCACAAATCCGCATTCGAACCAGTCGGAACTACCGGCAAGCTCAGTAAATGACTTCGCTATCAAACCACCGGTACAGGATTCGGCGGTACAAATTTTGAGCTGTTTTTCGCACGCCAGTGCGGCCAGCCGGGCGATGATCTGGGTAGAATTTTCATTCATGCCGATATTATAACAGCTTGAATTAAAACGGATCACGTGCGAATCTTGGAATCTATATAGTGTCGGGAGGCAATACCGTTGGGTTTATTGGAAGAATTCGAACTGCTTCAGAAGAAGTCTATCCTCGCAAAGTCGGATGCCTCGAAACTTAACGCCGATCTTCCCAGGCGATTTGAGCAGCAATGCCCGGTAACATGAGAATGCCGGATAATACGATGCCGGGCGGAGTACTTGGTTACGACAGGTTTCAGCTGGTATGGGGCCGTTGCCTGCTTGATTCAGCTATCGATGAAAGTGCAGCAATTCATCAGCATTTAATCGATTCCTATAGTGAACCACAACGCTTTTATCACACTCTTGATCACATAGAACATTGTCTGTCACTGTTCGATAAGATTCGCTCTGAAGTAGAAAACCCGGAGGCTCTGGAACTCGCGATCTGGTACCACGACGTGGTTTATACACCCGGCGCAATTGACAATGAGCAACTGAGTGCCGATCAGTTCATGGCAACCAGCAATGGCGTTTTCGACGACGCACTGCGGGATACTATTTACCGGCACATCATGGCGACCGTGCACGATGTGTCCGAAATTAAAAACACCGACACGCAATATATGATAGATATCGATTTATCCAGCTTTGGGCTACCCTGGCCGGAATTTATTCGTGATAGCGATAATCTGCGACTTGAAATGAAAGGCCAATCCGATGAAGCGTTCTATCAAAAACAGGCAGCGTTTCAGGACAAACTGTTCGGGCAGCCGAGATTTTTCAAAAGCGAATATTTTTACCGCAAATACGAGACCCAGGCCCGGCAGAATCGAAGCGAATATTTTGAAACCATCAGGCATAAATGCAATCTGGTAGATAAATAGTGAAGAAATCTTTAATTAAATCAGAGTCTGCTTACTGATCGATTGTATAAATTCTTAGCGGCTGCTGGCACCCACGCAACGAGACATCCAGGGGCTCTGAATTCCTGTTCACCAGCTTCGATCAAGGCACGAGTTTGCTCAAAATTAATAATGCGCGTTCCATAGATATGGTTCAGGCGAGGTTATGTGACTACTGTCGGTTTTGTTCTAAAGGGGTATCCGCGCCTGTCGGAGACCTTCATCGCGCAGGAAATTCTGGCGCTGGAGAAGCGCGGACTCGAGATCCAGATCATCTCCCTCAGGCATCCCACCGATAAGTACCTCCACCCTGTCCATGATGAAATCAGTGCCCCGGTAAACTATCTGCCTGAATATCTGCATGATGAACCGATCCGGGTGGCCCGGGCCTGCTGGAACGCTCGTCGCCTGCCAGGTTACCAAAAAGCGGCCGAGCTCTGGCGAGGCGACCTGGCGCGGGATATCAGCAGAAATCGGATCCGAAGATTCGGCCAGGCCTGTGTACTCGCAGTAGAACTACCGGAGGAAATCGAACAGTTACACGCACACTTTTTACACACACCAGCATCTGTCGCACGCTATGCCTCGATCATGCTGGATATGCCGTGGAGTTGTTCTGCCCACGCCAAAGACATCTACACATCACCACAATGGGAGCTGCGCGAAAAACTTGCGGATTGTCTGTGGCTGGTAACCTGTACAGCAACCAACGCCGCCTACCTTTCTAAACTGGCGCCATCAGAAAATATCGTTTCGCTGGTTTATCATGGCCTGGATTTCGACAGCTTTGTACCGCCCGACGAAAGGAGCGATCACCCCGACGGATCATCACCCTTGAATTCGGTGACGATCCTGTCTGTTGGACGAGCCGTTGAGAAAAAGGGATACGATGGTTTACTGCGGGCGTTGGCACAAATACCTGACAATCTGCACTGGCGCTTTGTCCATATTGGCGGAGGTCTGCTGATCAAAAAGCTGATGGCACTGTCCCGGACCCTGGGCATCGAATCTAAAATCGACTGGCGCGGGGCTCTGCCACAGGACCAGGTGCTATCGGCCTACCGGGAAGCACATATTTTTGTCCTCAACTCGCGGATTGCCAGCGATGGAGACAGGGACGGCCTGCCCAATGTCCTGATGGAAGCACAAAGCCAGCAACTGGCATGTGTCGCCACCAGTATTTCTGCCATTCCAGAGCTGATCATCGATGGTGAGACCGGTATCCTGGTGCCACCCGACAGCCCTGAAACACTCAGCCGGGCGATCAGCAAAGTGATCGAAGACCCAACCCTGCGCCAATCACTGGGCAAGGCAGGGGAGCAACGGGTGCGAAACTCGTTTGCGCTTGATGCTGGCATCAACGACTTGAGTAAACGCTTTGATATAGCGGGGGATGGCTGATGCTGATTGCTTTTTACGCTCCGATGAAATCCCCCGAACATCCGAATCCGTCCGGTGACCGTCAAATAGCACAGCTCTTGATGCGCGCGCTGGATCAGGGTGGCCACCAGGTTCATCTCGCCAGCCAGCACCGCTCCTATGACGGCACGGGCGATACGAAGACACAGGCGACCATCAAACGCGAAGGCGGCAGGCTAGCATCGAGGCTACTCGATGCCTATCGTAATAACACGATTAGCAAACCGAATATCTGGCTCACCTACCACCTGTATCACAAGGCACCCGACTGGATCGGGCCTCGAATTTGCAAAACCCTGAAAATACCCTACATCATCGCGGAGGCCTCCTATGCTGCCAAACAGACAGGGGGGCCATGGGACCTGGGTCTCCAGGCCAGCAAGCAGGCGATCGAGATGGCATCCGCGATAATAAGTTTCAATGCCGTCGATGATGCCTGTGTTTCGTCCCTGTTGAGAGGTGGCACGAAAATTTTTTCCATTCCCCCATTCGTGGACACCCAGCCCTATGCCGCTGCGGCAAAGAAAAAGATGCTCCACCGCAGACTGACTGCCGATCGGTACAGTATTGACCCGGGTGTGCCGTGGTTACTTTGCGTGGCCATGATGCGCCCCGGTGACAAAATACGATCCTATGAGCAGTTGGGAACAGCCTTGTCAATATTAAAGGGTCGTCCCTGGCGACTACTCGTAGTCGGTGATGGAACGGCCCGCGAACAGGCAACCAGGGCATTGGCAGCGATCGATGATCATGTTCACTGGATTGGGAGACAGGATGCCGAAAAACTCCCGGGTATCTATGCAGCCTGCGATCTCTACGTATGGCCGGCCGTCAATGAGGCATTTGGCATGGCATTCGTCGAAGCACAGGCGTCAGGTCTTGCCGCGGTTGCTGGAAATTACGGCGGGGTCCAGGGCGTTGTGAATGCGCCGGACTGCGGCCTACTGGTAGAGCCAGGTAACCCTGAAGCACTGGCCGTGGCCGTCGCAAAATTACTCGATGAACCGGACAATCGTCAGGCAATGGCATCGCGGGCCCAGCAGCACACCTGGCAACATCACGGCCTGGATGCGGGAGCTTCAGCTCTCGACCGGGTGTTGAAAGAGGTGACATCATGCCAGTCCTGACCCTGATACGCCATGCACCAACCTTGTGGAACGAACAGGGGCGGATACAGGGCCGTAGCGATATTTCAATCAGTGACCTGGGCCAATCCACCGCCAAAAACTGGGTCCTTCCAGATGAAATTCGAGCGGCCTACTGGTTTTCAAGCCCGTTGCAGCGAACACGACAAACGGCTGCTATTCTGGGTGTTCATCCCAAAACGGATGAACGGCTGATTGAAATGAGCTGGGGGACCTGGGAAGGGGGAGTTCTGCATGAATTACGCAAAATCCATGGCGAAGCGATGAAGAAAAATGAGTCCCTGGGTCTGGATTTCTGTCCACCAGGCGGCGAGAGCCCACGCATGGTTCAGCAACGAATCATGCCTTGGTTGGAGTTTGTTGGTACCCTGGATTACCCGGTGGCTGCGGTCACGCATCGGGGTGTGATCCGTGCCCTGACCGCACTTGCCAGCGGATGGGATATGACAGGGAAAGAGCCTCATAAGCTGCTCTCGGGAACCTGTCGGCAGTTTTACATATCCGCAACAGGGCAACCCTCTCTTGTTGAACCCGATATCTCCCTGCTGTAGTTTCAGAGCGGACTGGTTTTATACGCCGCTCGTAACTGATCGAGTGTTCGTCAAATTTCGATTTCTTGGTACACTGTCGGCAGGGAGAGGGATTCGTGCAGATTTTTATTGAGGCTGTTACCTCCCCTGCCAGACATCGAAGACCTGGAAAATAATAAAATCTCATAAGGGCGAACGGGCAGAGCGTGAACAAAAGTATATTCGGATTCATCTTGCAGCACAGCAAGAAGCAACAGGGAGTGCTTCTGGTGATGATTCTGCTGTCCTACCCTTTCTACTATTTTACCCTCGATCTACCCAAGACCATCATCAATGAAGCCATTGGCGGTAGTGATTTTCCAAAAATCGTGTTGGGTTATGAACTGCAACGGATCAAATATCTTCTGGTGCTGTGCTTTGCGTTTTTAAGCCTGGTGCTGATCAACGGTGGATTCAAGTATTTTATCAATGTCTACCGGGGCATCATTGGTGAGCGGATGCTGCGTCGCCTGCGTTATATTTTAATCAACAGGGTGATGCGCTTTCCCCTGCTGCATTTTCGTAATATTTCCGAAGGTGAAATAGTCTCCATGGTGTCGGCGGAGACCGAGCCACTCGGTGGATTCACCGGTGATTCCATATCGCTTCCTGCATTTCAGGGAGGCATGTTGATTACCGCGTTAATCTTCATGTTCGTGCAGGACCCGGTACTCGGTATCGCCGCGATCGTGTTTTATCCAGTACAGGCATGGGGAATTCCAAAGTTGCAGCGCAAGGTCAATTTATTGAACAAGGAGCGAGTGCAACATGTGCGAAAGCTGTCTGAACGCATCACCGAAATGGTGGCCGGGTCTGCAGAAATACATGCACATGATACAGGCCAGTACGAACTGGCCGATTTTTCTGACCGCCTTGGTACCATATTCGGCATTCGATACCAGGTCTATCGGAAAAAATTCTTCATTAAATTTCTGAATAACTTTCTCGCCCAGGTAACACCGTTCTTCTTCTATTCAATCGGCGGCTACCTTGTTATCACGGGCGACCTGTCAATTGGCGCGCTGGTAGCAGTGCTCGCGGCTTACAAGGACCTGGCCCCGCCGTGGAAAGAACTGCTCAACTACTACCAGCGAATGGAAGATGCGAGAATTAAATATCAGCAGTTGGTCGAACGATTTGATCCACCCAACATGTTCGCCGAAGAGGTAATGGCATCGAGCCTGGAAGGCGGGGAGCCTTTAAGCGGGGAGGTCGTCGCCTCCAACCTGACGCTCGAAGAAGACGAGGGTACAAAGATACTGGAAAACGCAGGATTTGCCTTTGGCATGCAACAACATGTCGCTATTACCGGCCGTCCGGGAGGACCCAAATCCGCCGTTGCAAAGTTGATTGCACGACAGCTCGCGCCGACCAGCGGATCGATGACCATTGGCGGCATCGACTTGATGACCTTGCCCGAGCATGTCACTGGTCGCCAACTCGGATATGTGGATCAGGACGCTTACATACGGTCAGGATCGATAAGCGACAATCTATTTTATGGCCTGAAGCATCACCCCCAAGGCGATGCCGACATTTCTGAAGAAGCCCAGCACAAGCGCCGGGAGTCCGAGATGTCGGGAAATAGCCCACACGACATAAACGCGGACTGGCTTGATCAAAAAATCCTCTCGGGCGGCAGTGGTGATGGTCTTTTAGATCGCGCCATGCAGGCGTTGAGCGCGGTTGGTCTTGAACGCGATATTTTGTCTATCGGTATCCGCAGCACCATAGATCCTGAAACTCATCCGAAACTTGCCGGGAGTATTCTGCAAGCCCGGAAATTGATACAGGAACGAATGAAGTCCAGCGAATTTGTGGGGCTGGTGGAATCATGGGACCGCAACAGCTATAACGACAATGCATCGGTCGCCGAAAACATCCTGTTTGGTACCCCCGTTGATGACACCTTTGATATAGAGGCCCTGGGCAAGAATGAGCATGTACTGGCTGTTCTAAACAAGGTTGGGCTATATGATGAATTCGTCGAAATGGGACGGAAAGTGGCCGCCCTGATGGTGGAGTTATTCCGGGATTTGCGGCCTGGGCACGAGTTTTTTGAGCAATTCAGTTTCATTAGCGCCGATGATTTACCCGATTTCCAGATCATCCTTAACGCATCCGCCAACGACGGGATTCTGGCGCTTGATGAAGAACAGCGTGTGCAGTTACTACAACTTCCGTTCAGACTTATCCGCGCTAAACACCGCCTGGGTTTAATCGAAGATGAGATGGAGAAACGTCTGCTTGCGGCCCGTAAAGCCTTCGCAGAAGACCTTCCATCCGCTATGCTGGACAAAATCTCCTTCTTTGACCTGGATACCTACAATCCCGCAAGCAGTGTACTGGACAATGCACTGTTCGGAAAAATCAATGCCGGTCGCTCAGATGCCACGGATAAAATTCAACAGCTGGTCGCTGCTATCATCGATGAGCTTGATCTCAGGCTTCCGATCCTTGAAATCGGACTTGGCTTCGAAGTTGGTATTTCAGGGCGTCGTTTGTCGGTAGCGCAGCGACAGAAACTGGGCATTGCCCGAAACCTGGTAAAAGACCCCCGGCTGTTTATCGTCAATGAAGCGACCGGAGTGCTCGATTCGACATCACAGTCGGCCGTTTTCGAAGCGATCAAGGATGCGATGAGGGGTCGTGGGCTCGTCTGGGTAAATGACGAGATCACTGACCCGACACAATTTGATCGCGTGTTTCTGGCCGAGGGCGGAAAAGTGAAAGAAGTAACGACCCAGGATGATGGCGAACTACCTGCCATATTGGAGGCCGATGCCGCAGTCGATACCAGCGAGGTGGGCACCGACACAGAACTGCTAGCACGCATTCCATTCTTTGCCGGCCTTGATCGATCCCGCCTCAAACTGCTTGCCTTTACCAGTGAACGGCAAACACTGGAAGCGGATGAAGACCTCATTCGACAGGGTGAAAAAGGTGAAATGGCCTTCGTCGTGGTTGACGGCACCTTCAGTATCATTGCCGAAACACCGAAAGGACGGGTAAAGATATCCGACATCGACAGGGGTGGGGTTATCGGTGAACTGGCGCTTTTGTGCGAAGCACCGAGAACGGCGACTGTAAAAGCCAACGAACGATCAACCGTGCTGAAAATCGACAAGGATGTTTTCATCCAGTTGATCAGGGACAACCCAGCCGTCGGCGAGAACCTCTCTCATATCCTCGCTACCAAACTGGTAGCGATGATGGATTCGATGAATTCTAGCTACGAACCCTATGATCCAGACTCCTAGCTACCGCACCGTGATCTGACTATGAATTATATAAAGACAACAGAATACAGGGACAAATTTACTATCCGCTTTAATCTATAAGTATAGGGCGATCCACAATATGAGTGTAAATACCAAACCAATCACGTTATCTGGCGAGATCAAATGAGTACCCTGCTGGATGTGCGTAATCTTGGGGTCAGGTTTCACACCCAGTCCGGCGCCATCGACGCCGTCAGCGACGTCTCGTTCAAGATATCTGCAGGCTCCACGCTCGCCATAGTAGGTGAATCCGGGTCAGGAAAATCTGTCACCGCGCAAGCCATCATGGGTTTGTTGCCTCGGGTAGCAGAAATCACTGCCGGAGAAATTCTTTTCGCCGATCCTGCCGAGAAGGGCAAGGTTATGAATATCGCTGCGCTGGACCCAGAGAGTTCAGACATGCAGCAAATTCGTGGCGGACAAATCTCGATTATTTTCCAGGAGCCGATGACGTCCCTGTCACCGCTTCACACCATTGGCGATCAGATCAGCGAAACACTGCTTCTGCACCAGAACACTTCGAAACAGGAGGCAAAGGCCCTTTCCATCGATATGCTGGAACGTGTCGGGTTTCCGGAACCGGCGCGGTCGTTTGACAGCTATCCATTTGAGCTTTCAGGCGGATTGCGCCAGCGAGCAATGATTTCGATGGCGCTGGTGTGCCGACCCGCACTGTTGATTGCAGACGAGCCCAGCACCGCTCTCGATGTGACTATTCAGGCCCAGATTCTGAAACTGATCAAGGATTTACAACAGGATCTCAAAATGGCTGTGCTGTTGATTACACATGACCTTGGCGTGGTTGCAAACATGGCAGACGAGGTCGTGGTTATCTATCATGGCCGCGTCATGGAGAGCGGGAGCACCAGGGATATTTTCGCCAATCCTGAACATCCTTATCTAAAGGCCCTTCTCAAAGCGATTCCTCACTTCAACATGAAAGAGGGTGAGCGGCTTGTTCCACTCCGGGAAATCGATCATCAGGCAGGTAATTTACTGCGTAACACCGACGCCGCAGATCAAGTTGATGATGACGTACCCATTCTATCGGTCAGGAACATATCGAAGAGTTACCTGAATCGCTCAGACAAAAGCCTGCTCGGGTCATCCGAAACATTAGGTCCTATTCGCGCTGTGGATGATGTCTCGTTCGAGATCAGGCGCGGGGAATGCCTGGGTCTGGTCGGTGAATCCGGATGCGGTAAAACAACGCTGTCAAAAATCATCATGCGTAGTGTTGACCCAGATAATGGAGAGATTATTTTCAATGATCGCGGCAACAATACCGATCTATTGGACCTTGGAGATCAGGAGATGATCCCGTTTCGGCAGAAAATTCAGTATATCTTCCAGGACCCGTTCGGTTCTCTCAATCCGCGCATGACGGTGCATGAACTGCTCAGCGAACCACTGATTATTCATCGGATTGGGGACGCTAATTATCGCAGTGAGTTTGTACAGGAATTAATGAACCTGGTTGGTCTGAACCCCCGCTGGTTAAATCGTTATCCGCACAGTTTTTCTGGTGGTCAACGCCAGCGTGTGGGTATAGCCCGGTCATTGGCTCTCAAACCGCGACTAGTGATTTGTGATGAGCCTGTATCCGCGCTCGATGTTTCAGTTCAGGCGCAAATACTGAACCTGCTGAAGGATTTACAGGAAGAACTGGGGCTTACCTACCTGTTTATATCGCACAACCTGGCTGTGGTTGACTATATCGCCGAAAGAATTGCGGTTATGTGTGCCGGGCGACTCGTTGAAGTCGCACGCCGTGAGGATCTGTTCCGTAACCCGCTTCACCCCTATACCAGGGCACTCGTATCAGCGATACCTTATGCCGACCCCGATCACCCCCTGGATTTTGACGCGTTGATGGAAGGGCAGGCCTCCATTCCTGAACACTGGCCCGATCCGTTTGCCCCGCGCGGAGATATCGCCGCTCCGCTTCTGGACACCGGCAGCGGGCATCTGATCCGGGCCTTTGACCTACCTTCTAGTAATGAGGTCATTGCATGAGGCGTCTACTATCGTTTCAGGGTTTGCTAGCGCTACTGGTGCTGTTCAGTTTGGCCAGTATTCGCTCCACCATGGCGCAAGACGCCCCACTAATAGAAACACCGGTCTTTGCTGAGCGCGTGGCATCTGGCGAGTTGCCCCCAGTAGTCGAGCGAGTGCCAAACGAACCGTCGGTTGCCGAAATGAAAACCCTGGGGCGTCAAGGTGGCCGGATGCGTCTATTAATGGGGCGAGCCAAGGACATCCGCTTACTAGTCGTCTATGGGTATGCCAGGTTGGCAAAATATGTCCCCGATCTGAGCATTCAACCCGATATTCTAAAGGACATTGTTGTTCGCCAGGGACGGGAATTTACGCTACACCTTCGGCGAGGCCACAAGTGGTCAGACGGACATCCTTTCACCACAGAAGACTTTCGATTTTACTGGGACGACATTGCCAATAACGAAGAACTGTCCCCAACCGGGTTGCCTGCGGTGATGAAAATCGGTGGCGAAGCACCCACTTTTGAAGTCATCGATGATGTTACTGTGCGCTATACCTGGAGTCTACCGAATCCGTATTTTTTGCCGTTGCTTGCGCGGGCCAGCCCATTTTATCTATACCGTCCGGCGCACTACCTGAAGCAATTCCATGCCAGCTATCGAGACCCGGGAGAACTCACCAGACTAGTCGAGGAACAGGGACAACGCAACTGGGTTTCACTACTGCTCAAGCGTGGGCGACAATATCGAAACAATAACCCCGAACTCCCGACACTGCAGCCGTGGGTGCTGAAGACCAAACCTCCTGCAGAACGTTTTATTTTCAGGCGTAATCCCTATTACCACCGCATTGATGCCAATGGCCGTCAGTTACCCTATGCGGATGAAGTCGCCATCACGATTGCCAGTTCCAAGCTGATCCCGGCAAAGACAGGCGCTGGCGAAGCCGATCTACAGGCGCGATCGCTAAGTTTCAGCGATTATACTTTTCTAAAACAGGGTGAAGAGCGAAATAATTATACGGTTCATCTGTGGCAAACCGCAAAAGGCGCACACATAGCCCTGTTTCCAAACCTGAACACCACCGATCCCGAATGGCGGAAGTTGTTCAGAAACACAGACTTCCGACGGGCGCTTTCAATGGCCACCAACCGTCATGAAATAAACCAGGTGATTTATTTCGGGCTTGCCTACGAAGGCAATAATTCCCCACTCCCGCAAAGCCCATTGTTCAATGAAGAGTATGCTAAAAGATGGACTGATTTCGATCTCATTGCCGCAAACCGGATCCTCGATGACCTCGGATTAACCCAACGCAACAACCGTGGCGTTCGCCTGTTACCCGATGGTCGACCGATGGAGATAATCGTCGAAACAGCGGGCGAGGATACCGAGCAGGCCGACGTTCTTGAGCTGGTCCATGACAGCTGGCTGCAAGCGGGTATCAAAATTTACACCAAACCCCTGCAACGCGAAGTTCTACGCAACCGGGTATTCGCTGGTACTACTCTTATCTCGGTATGGTTTGGCCTGGAAAATGGAATTCCGACACCAGGCACAAGTCCAGCAGAGCTGGCTCCTACCAATCAGCAACAATTTCAATGGCCCAAATGGGGACAATACTACGAGACCAATGGCAAGGCCGGCGAGCAAATTGATATGGCAATTCCCCGACAACTGGCAAATTTGAACGAATCCTGGATGATGGCCGATGACGATGATACACGCCGTGAAATCTGGGAGGAGATGCTTGATCTCCATACCGATAATGTTTTCTCGATCGGACTCGCCTCGGGCGTACGCCAGCCGGTTGTGGTCAGTAACCGCCTGCACAATGTGCCAACGGAGGGCATTTATAACTGGGACCCCGGAGCGCATTTTGGTATTTACCAACCGGATACCTTCTGGTTTGACGATATGCCAGAAACAGCGGAAAGGGGAAACTAGGCCATGCTTGATTACCTCATTCGCCGCACAATCACAATGATGTTCACCCTGGCCGCGACCAGTGTTCTGATATTTATCATCATTCACTTACCCCCAGGTGATTATCTGAGCACCTATATCGCCGAGCTACAGAGCCAGGGCGAGATGGTCGATAACGAGAAGATCGAATTTTTACGTCGCCAGTACGGCCTGGATAAATCCATGCCGGAACAGTACTTTACCTGGGCAACCGGCCTGTTACAGGGGGATCTGGGATATTCCTTCGAATACAATCTGCCGGTCAGTGAGGTTGTTGGCGACCGACTGCTCCTGTCCATGATACTGAACTTTACCACCATCATTTTTATCTACCTGGTAGCTTTCCCGATTGGTGTTTATTCCGCCACTCACCAGTACAGTTGGGGTGACCATGGACTGACCTTTATCGGTTTTCTCGGCCTCGCCACACCCAACTTTCTACTGGCGCTGGTTATGCTCTACTTTGCCAACGTCTGGTTCGGAACCTCCATTGGAGGTTTGATGGACCCACAATATCTGGATCAACCCTGGTCCATCGACAAGGCCTGGTCTGTTGCCGCCCACCTATGGGTTCCGGTTGTCGTCATTGGTACCTCCGGTACCGCCGGTATGATCAGACGCTTACGGGCGAATTTGCTGGATGAACTTCAGAAACAGTATGTTGTCACCGGTCGCGCAAAGGGCTTACCGCCAAGAAAACTGTTGATCAAGTATCCACTGCGAATGGCGCTCAATCCATTCGTTGCAGATATTGGAAACCTGCTACCCCAGGTGGTATCCGGTTCCGTCATCGTATCCGCGGTTATGTCGTTACCGACCACGGGCCCAATGCTGCTTAGTGCGCTTCAAAGTCAGGATATGTACCTTGCGGGATCATTCCTGATATTTCTCGCTGCGTTGACGGTCGTTGGCATGTTCGTTTCCGATATATTGTTAACCATACTTGATCCGCGAATTCGACTGACAGGGGGGGTAAAACGTTGAGCGAGCCTGTACCTCATTATGTCAACCAGGATCCATTTGATCCCTATACGATTGAAGCGCTGACGCCTGAGCAGGAACGGTACTACATGGCGTCGCAGTGGAAAATGATCTGGTGGCGCCTTAAGAAGCATCGTCTTGCTGTCGCCTCCGGTATCATTCTGATCTTCATGTATGCCACTACCCTGATAGTGGAAATTATGGCGCCATATGAGCTGCACACAAGAAATACGAATTTCATCTATGCACCGCCCCAGTCGATACATTTATTCCACGATGGTTCCTTCGAAGGCCCTTTCGTTTATGGACTAGATTACCACCTGAATATGGAAAACCTGAAACGGGAATACACGGTAAACCCCGACAAGATTGACCATCTCCGCTTCTTTTGCCTTGGCGACTCTTACTCATTCTGGGGCCTGATCGACGGCAGTTTTCATCTGATATGCCCATCGCGCGACGGCACAATGTTTCTGTATGGTACAGATCGTCTGGGGCGGGACATGTTTTCACGGATACTCTATGGCAGCCGTATTTCACTCACCGTTGGCCTGTTTGGCATCGCGTTCAGCTTCCTGCTGGGTATCTCGATTGGCGGGGCCGCCGGGTATTTTGGTGGCTGGGTAGACGCGACGGTTCAGCGGGTGATCGAGGTGCTTCGCTCGCTGCCCGAGTTGCCCCTGTGGATGGCATTATCCGCGGCTCTGCCTATCACCTGGAGCCCAATTTTAGTTTTTTTCGGCATTACCATCATTCTCGGCATGCTGGATTGGCCCGGCCTCGCCCGTGCTGTGCGTTCGAAGTTACTTGCCCTGCGAGAGGAAGACTATTGTTCTGCAGCAATAATGATGGGCGCGTCACCCAAGCGGGTTATCGCCCGCCACCTGCTGCCGAATTTCACGAGCCACCTGATTGCCTCGGCGACGCTTTCCATTCCCGCGATGATCCTCGGCGAAACGGCACTTAGCTTCCTCGGGCTCGGCCTTCGCCCGCCCATCACCAGCTGGGGCGTCCTACTGGTAGAAGCGCAGAATATCAATGCTGTGGCACTTTACCCCTGGCTCATGCTGCCGATGTCGGCAGTAATCGTTGTTGTACTGGCATTTAACTTTTTGGGTGACGGGTTGCGCGACGCGGCCGATCCCTATTCATGAAGTACAGTGGGTTAATGATCGATAGTGTAGATTCTTACTGGCTGCTGGCGCCCACGCACCGAGACTTCGCCGAGGGCCCTGAACTCGTATTCTCCCGGTTCGATCAAGACTCGAGTTTGCTCTGAAATAATTATTCGCGTTCCATAGTCCTTGTTTAGTTGTTCAAGCCTTGCGGTCAAATTAACATTATCACCGTGAACCGTGTAACCGACACGGTCCCCTGAACCGACCAATCCCCCAACAACAGAACCCGAGTTGATACCGATACGCGTATTAAATGGTGTGCCGTTACCAAATAACCTACCTTTAAGCACTTGCTGAATGCCCAGTGCCGCCTTTACCGCGTTACTGGCGTGATTTGCGTCGGCTTTGGGCAGATTGAAAGTAGCCAGCACTGCGTCACCCTGAAATTGGCTGATCACTCCACCACATTCATCGATTGGTTTCGAGATCAGGGTAAAGTACTCGTTTAGCGCCTCGATTAACTGCTCGGGTGCAAGTGTTTCACTAATCGAGGTAAAACCCTCGATATCGGTGAACAGTATGGTGGTCTCGTTCACCTCTCCTTTACCGGTAGTCGCGCCTTCCTCTGACCGGATAACCTGCTGCGCCACCGCCTCGGGTACAAATCGTGATAAATCCCGGGCCGCGCTACCTTCTATCACCGAATCAAACAATAATTTTCGCGCCCGGCGCAAGGCCAGTGCGAGCACCCCGGTTACGATCAAAATAGAAATAATTTTATCAAACTCCGCACCGATCAAAACGCTGTTAGAGGTCATGTACTCGATATAATTCCGCGTGATCATTGGGTCTGATGGATCGCTGAAAAGGACATATAGGACCATTAATATCCAACCCACTGCCGCACTAAAACCAGTTGCGATGACAAACCGCGGATCGAAATGTAGCGCCCGAATACTGATAAAAATAAATACGTAGAGCAAGGTAGGTGCTTTTAGGTAAAACGATGCTGGTTGCTCGTACTGCAAATGAAAACTCCAGATCAAACCCATCAGCAACGCAATATCGGCGATCGCCGATAGATAAAGCATCCAGTCGGGTAATCGACGTTTAACCGAGAGCGTGAACCTGAGCAGGCTGAACAGTAGATAGGCACTGAGCACCCAGGGCACAGGAGCGAACGCCACATCGTCAGAAAAAGTTTTTGGCGAAATCATGTACAGCAACCCAAATATGGCAACGATCAGTAACTGAATCACACTGATTAGAACTTCGCTACGTTCCTGCTGATCACGAATCGCAATCTTCAAGCGTTCGGGCAGGGCAGTGCTTTGATCTTTTATTATCGGCTGTTGATTTTTGATATTAGATAGAGAATCCATAGATTTAATCGTTTATATTCGCTTAAGGAACCTCTGTAAATTATGGCAATGAGACAACTACACCCCTAATTAATTCGTTCGAATGTGTATATTTGCAGCGGTCGTATGCCATTTAATTTCAGTGCGTTTGGTATAATTTCAGTGTAGGCTGCACCTAAAATAAGACTAAAGAGCGCCAAGCATGGCCGAGCGTCTAGATCAAGCACGAATTCTAATATATAGCCACGATTCATTTGGATTAGGGCACCTGCGCCGTTGCCGGGCAATTGCGCATTCCCTGGTTGCCCACTACAAAGGCGTATCGGTGCTTATCCTTTCTGGCTCACCCATTATAGGGAGTTTTGATTTCAAGGCACGGGTAGATTTCGTACGAATTCCGGGCGTAACCAAACTCAAGGATGGTGAATACACCTCGCTCGGTTTGCACATCGATCTTGAACAAACCATGTCGATGCGCGAATCAATTATTTATCACACCGCGGCCAGTTTTAAACCGGACATATTTCTGGTAGACAAGGAACCCACCGGCCTCAGGGGAGAGGTGGTAAGCACACTGAAAATGTTGAGGGAAAGGGGCACCGTTAATGTGTTGGGCTTGCGTGATGTCATGGACGAGGCCTCGGCCCTGAAGGCAGAATGGGAACGCAAGCAGGTGCAGCCGGTGCTGGAAGAGTTGTACCACGATATATGGGTTTACGGGTTGAAGGAGATGGGCAACCCGGTCGAATCAATTGGATTGTCAGACTCGGTAAAACAAAAAATTTCCTACACGGGCTACCTGGACCGTGAATTGCCCAACGATCGCAACTGGATTGCCCCGGTCAATATAGATGAACCCTATTTTCTGGTTACCGCAGGTGGCGGCGGTGATGGCGTCGAAATGATCGATTGGGTGATTAGCGCATACGAAACAGACACGCAACTGCCCTATCGGGCGATTGTTGTTACCGGGCCCTTTATGCAATCCGTACACCGACAGGAGTTTCATGACCGCTGTGCAACTCTTGACAAGGTCGAAATTATTAACTTCGATAGCCACATAGAACTGCTGATGACGCGGGCGCTAGGAATCGTAGCAATGGGAGGCTACAACACGTTTTGCGAGGTATTATCGCTGGATAAACCCGCTTTAATTATACCGCGATCTGTCCCCCGTCTGGAGCAGTCAATCCGTGCCCGTCGGGCGGCAGACCTCGGCCTGGTTAGCATGCTCGAGCCGGACAACGGTCGCGACCCTGCAACAATGGCGGCAGCTCTAAAACGGCTTGCCGGTCAAGCACCTCCATCGGCAAATATGATACCGGGCCTGCTCGATGGCCATAATAATATTGCTGAACTGGTTCGTCTGCGGCTCGAAACACCCCTGTCGATGGAAGCCTGATTGACTGATCGCAGTCTACCTTCACCGAAGCGTGCATACGTTAATGGCAGATAGCCCACAATCCATTCCGGAAGCCTGGGCGATGCTGCAGAACGAGCTGGATTTATGGGTCGAATCGGGTAAAACAGCGACCTTCTGGTGGCGTGACGACGATGCCGTCGAGGAAACACCGCAAATACAGTTGCTCGACAGGCTCAGTCGGGATATGGAAGTCCCTGTTTCGGTAGCAGTAATACCGGCGGTAATGCACGACTCGTTAGTGCAGTTTTTACACCAGCGAGATAATTTTACTGCCATGCAACACGGCTACTCACACCGCAGTTACGCGCTAAAAGCTGCGAAGAAAATTGAGCTTGGTGGTGATCGCTCTTGCGACGAAATTCAAGCCGAACTAGACAGGGGCCGTCGCCTACTCAGCACTGCATTTGGAGAACAGTTCATACCGGTACTGGTTCCCCCCTGGAACCGCATTGAGAGCCGAATTTATTCTACATTGGCCAGTGCAGG
This sequence comes from Pseudomonadota bacterium, assembly GCA_022545625.1. Lineage (GTDB taxonomy): Bacteria > Pseudomonadota > Gammaproteobacteria. The sequence continues at coordinate 2,950 of JACZQS010000004.1, read as the reverse complement.
ATTTTCTGGAATATCGTCGATCTGGGCGCGGGAAACCGCCTGCCCGGTTAAAGGTTTATTACAGGTTAACACCCACCTCGACCCGGTCAATTGGCACCACGATCGTGGATTTATCGGTGAGACCATTGCTATCGGGCAAATTCACCAACACTTGTGCGCGCGCCGACAGGCGGGTGGCGATATAGCAGAACCAACCGGAATTCTGACTCATCACCTGATCCAGAATGATGAGGTCTGGGCATTTTGTCGTACCCTGTTTGATACGCTGAATCGACACCCGGCAACGCGATGGCTAAACGCCAGAGAAATCTGGGCGATTTAATCGATAAAAATCTAATTCTCGCAGAGGCGCAAAGCGAGCAAAGGAAAGGCAAGTTTTATAAAGATATTTAGCCTGGATTGTATATTCCGGGTACTACCAGCAATATCAACTGTTATCGATTCTTTTAAAGCATCCCTACGCGCTTTGCGGCTTTGCGAGAACTAATCAAACCCGGTAGTAATCTTTATACCATTTCGCAAAGCGTTGCAAACCCTGCTCGATAGATACGCGTGGGGAGTAGCCGATCTCGCTTTGCAGCGGTCCGATATCCGCGTAGGTGTTTTCGACATCTCCGGGTTGAAGGGGCAACATTTCCTTCGTCGTTGTTTTTCCGAATGCCTTTTCCATTAAATCAATATAGTGAAGCAATTCAACCGGTTCGTTATTGCCTATGTTAAAGATCTTCCAGGGTGCACGACTGCTGGCAGGATCAGGATGTTTACCCGACCAGTCAGGGTTTCCTTCAGGGACCCGGTCCACACAGCGCACAACCCCCTCGACAATATCATCGATATAGGTAAAGTCTCGTCGATGTTTACCATAATTGAAAACCCTGATCGGCTCGCTCGCAAGAATCGCTTTGGCGAATAGAATAGGGGACATATCGGGCCTTCCCCAGGGCCCGTAGACGGTAAAAAAGCGCAAACCCGTGGTCGGTAGTTGATAAAGGTGGCTATAACTATGCGCGATTAATTCATTCGCTTTTTTGGTCGCCGCATAAAGTGAAACCGGGTGATCGACATTGTCCCCGGTGCTAAACGGCATTGTCTCGTTGGCGCCGTATACCGAGCTGGACGAGGCATAGACAAAATGTTCAATACCATGATGCCGGCAACCCTCAAGCAGATTTGTATAACCTACCAGGTTGCTATCCACATATGCATTAGGATTCTCCAGTGAATAACGCACACCGGCCTGGGCTGCCATATTAACCACTCGATCAAACTTCCGATCAGCAAATAATTTTTCGATGGCCGGGCGATGGGCAATATCCATTTTGATAAATTCAAAATCAGGGACCGAATCTAATTGCGCCAGCCTTGCCTGTTTCAAACCAACGTCGTAGTAATCATTGAGATTGTCTATACCGACAACCTCGTCGCCACGTTGGCAAAGCACCCTGGAAATATGATATCCAATAAACCCGGCGGCACCGGTGACCAGGATTTTCATAGACCCCCATCTCTTGAAACTGACAATCCCCGGCCAATTCCGTAATAGGCGAAGCCCAGTTCTTTTATCTTGTGCGGATCGTAAATATTGCGTCCATCAAAAATTGCCCTGTCGCCAAGCTTGTCGTGTAACTGGTCAAAATCAGGCGCCCAGAAATGCTTCCATTCGGTACAAATAATCAATGCATCGGCACCCTCTAACGCAGCTTCCTTGGTTCCACACAGTCGCAGGTCATCCCTGCTGCCATAAATACGCTGAATCTCTTCCATAGCCTCCGGGTCGTAGGCCTGCACCTTGGCCCCCCGATGCCAAAGTCCTTCTATCACTACCCGGCTCGTGGCTTCACGCACATCGTCGGTTTGGGGCTTGAATGATAACCCCCATACAGCAAAAACCTTGGCAGCCAGGCGCCCTGATGTACCTGATTCGGAATAATGTTGATCAATTAACTCGAGTAAGCGCTGTTTTTGCCGATCATTGACGCTATCCACTGCGTCCAGAATTCGGCTTGGATAGTCTAGCGATTGTGCAGTGCGAATCAGCGCCCTGACATCCTTGGGGAAGCACGAACCGCCATAGCCGGCACCCGGATATATGAATGAATAGCCAATTCGGGAATCCGAACCGATACCGAGGCGCACTTCTTCGATATCTGCGCCTAAGCGTTCCGCCAGATTCGCCATTTCGTTCATAAACGAGATTTTGGTAGCCAGCATGCAGTTAGCAGCATATTTGGTGAGTTCTGCACTGCGCACGCCCATCAGGAGAACTTTATCGTGATTGCGGTTAAATGGTGCGTACAGCTCCCGCATCGTGTCTTCGGCTTTTACCGAGGTGGTGCCGATTATAATCCGGTCTGGCCGTTTACAATCGTTAACCGCATCTCCTTCTTTTAAAAATTCCGGGTTCGAGACCACGTCAAAATCGTAGTCGACATTGCGCTTGTCAAGACCCGTTCTAATCCTGTGATGGACTTTATCCGCAGTACCGACAGGCACGGTAGATTTATTCACAACAATTTTATAGCCATTCATATGCAATGCTATGGTTTCGGCGACCGCCAACACGTATTGCAAATCTGCGGAACCATCATCATCGGGCGGCGTACCCACCGCGATGAAAATGATTTCGCAATTCCCGATTGCGTCCTCGGCATTGCAACTAAATTGCAATCGACCCAACGCAATACCCTCTTTCACCAGTGGTTCGAGTTGGGGTTCGTAAATAGGGATAATACCCTTATTAAGATTTTCGACCTTCTCGGCATCGACATCGACACAGACCAGGCTGTGCCCGGCGTCGGCCAGTACGGCGGCCTGAACCAGTCCGACATAACCTGCCCCAAATATTGCAATTTTCATACTTCAGTACACCCGCACCAATTTTACAAAACCGTATACTATAAGAAAAACCACTATCCAAGAATAATAATATGACAAATAATTTTATGCTTTA
>JACZQS010000128.1 GCA_022545625.1 Pseudomonadota bacterium | reverse complement strand
ATGCTGCAGGCACTGGTAGTCGCGGCTGCTACCGATCAGCAATTCCAGCAGGCCGCCGAGGCCCAGTTCAAATTCATGCGCGAATCGTTCATCGAGGAAGGCGAAGTAGTGCGTTTCGCCGGTAATGGAGATCTGGCTGAAACCACGTTCGAAGACTATGCACGGGTCAGCCTGTCATTCCTCGAATATGGCCGTGCATGGCAGGACCCGGAGGCGGTTCGCTGGGCGCAGAAACTGGCAGTGAGTGCTTATGCACGATTTTTTGACAATGATCGTTGGCGCAATAATAACGTCTCGTTGATACCAACCGAACCCGGGCAGTGGGTGATTCAGGACACTGTATCGCCGTCGGCCCAGACGGCGTGGCTTAAAGTGACACTGTCATCGCCTGAGATAGAACAGGCTATTGGCCAGAAGGCGGAAAAAATTCTGCACCGGGTCACAAAGCAGATGCTGGATACCCCCTATTATTATGGCTCCTTGATTGCCTTGCGCCAACAGTTGAATGAAAGCGCCGCAAGTAAAACCACGCCTCAATAGAAAAACCCGAGTGTGTCTCTTCCGCGAACCCGGATGGTGCTAAACTCCGCGTTTTTGTCCCTATGCGATATGCCGGCTAGTCCATGATTCGATACCAGATTTCCAGCGATAACCCCGCCACGCATTATTTTGATATCAAGCTCCTGATCGACAGTCCCGACCCTGGTGGCCAGTCTCTGCGCATGCCCAACTGGATTCCGGGCAGTTACCTGATCCGTGATTTTGCTAAAAATATTGTTACCTTAAATGCCTGGTGTGGCGATGCGACCCTTAGCGTCAGCCAGCAGGATAAATCCAACTGGCGACTGGAGGCCTGTGCCGGGCCGCTGGTCATAGAATACAAGGTCTACGCCTGGGATCTATCGGTGCGGGGTGCCCACCTCGATCAAACACACGGCTATTACAATGGCACCAGTGTTTTCCTGGAAGTCATCGGGCAGTCGCAGGCCCCCTGCGAGGTATTAATCGAAAAGCCACCGGCTGCCTGTTGCAGTGGCTGGAAACTCGCCACGACCCTGGCCGCAAAAAAAGTTGGGGCATTTGAATTTGGGCTCTACCAGGCGAACAATTACGACGATCTGGTCGATCATCCGGTTGAGATGGGCGAATTCACCCAGATTCGCTTTGAGGCCTGTGGCGTACCGCACGATGTCATTCTTAGCGGCCGTTTTCGTTGCGATGAAGACAGGTTGAAAAAGGATTTGACTAAAATATGCGAACATCATATCCGATTTTTTGGCGAGCCTGCGCCGATGAATTATTACCAGTTCCTGGTGACGGTTGTCGGCCAGGGCAGTGGAGGGCTCGAACACCGGTCGAGCACTAGTTTAATCTGCGGGAGGGACAGCTTACCCCAACCGGGTCAAACTGAGGTCAGCGAAGCCTACCGGGATTTTCTCGGCCTGTGCAGTCATGAATATTTCCATACCTGGAATATAAAGCGTATAAAACCGGCGGCTTACCAACCTTACGATTTACAACAGGAGGTCTATACCGATCTATTGTGGGCGTTTGAGGGCATAACCTCCTATTACGATGATCTCGCTTTGCTGCGTTGTGGTTTGATCGATGAAATTTCTTACCTGGAATTGCTGGCCCAGACCGTGACACAGGTGCAACGAGGAAAAGGTAGCAGTCGCCAGTCAGCGGCTGCATCGAGCTTTAACACCTGGACCAAGTTTTATAAGCAGGATGAAAATGCGCAAAATGCAATCGTCAGTTACTATGCCAAGGGTTGTTTGATTGCCCTGTGCATCGATTTAAAAATGCGCCAACTGAGTCAATCTCAACAAAGTCTGGACGATGTCATGCGGCAGCTTTGGCAAAGTTGGAAGGAGACCGGGGCGGGAATTGAATCCAATACCATTCAGGACCTGGTCTGTTCAATCCTCGGGTCTGACCTCGAGGAATTTATGCAGAAACTGATTTATTCCAGCGAAGAATTGCCGCTACCGGAATTACTCACCAGTGTCGGCATTAAGATGAATTTTCGGTGTGCAGTCGATCAAAAAGATAAAGGTGGCAAAATAATTGAGGGACCGCTTGCCGAAGTCGATTTCGGTGCTTTTGTAGAAGAAAAAAATGGCGGATTAAAAATCTTGCGCGTACGTGAAGATGGTCCGGCGCAGGCTGCTGGCCTGTCTGCTCACGATGTTATTATCGCGGTCAATGAATTGAAATTGTCACTGTCGCAACTTGAGAAACAGTTGTCACTGGCTGCCGTTGGGGATCAATGGAAAATTCATGCATTCAGGCGGGACGAACTGATGGAGTTTGAAATGACTCTCGCAGCGGCGCGAAACGATATCGTCGTACTAGAGGTTGGCGCAGCCAATCAAAATCGGCAAGCCTGGTTTGCGGGACGGTAGGGCGGTGATCGAACTCGAATCGAAGTTGGAACTAATAAACCTGGACTCGATACGGGCGCAGTTGGATAAGACTCCGCCTTTAGATTCGTTTGAATGGCAATACCGCCAGGTCACGGAATCTACCAATGCAGACGCATTGCATTTATTCGAAACTAATCGAAGCCCCTGTATTGCGCTTGCCGAAATGCAGACAGGTGGTAGGGGTCGCCGTGGCAGGCAATGGTTCTCGCCGTTCGCGAAAAATATTTATTGCACGATCGGTATGCTGAAATCTACCGAGGCATGCAATCCGGGACTGCTGAGTATTGTCACCGGTATAGCACTGGCCGAAACTCTTGCGAAAACCGGGATCGATGGCGTCAAGCTCAAGTGGCCAAATGACCTGGTTTATCAAAATCAAAAACTAGGCGGAATATTGATCGAATCGAAATCGATCACCAGGCAAAATTATTTTTTCGCTATTGGATTTGGCATCAATGTGACGATGAACGCCGAAGACCTGGCCGCCATTCCCCAACCCGCGACGTGTATATCGCTAATTGCAGGTAGCACTATTTCACGGGACAGAATTCTGGTCGAAGCAATTCGGCAGGTAGTGACCGCGGTTGATGCCTTTGACCAGTCATCGGTATCCCGGGTTATGGACAAGTTCCACGCATTAGATGCATTGCGGGGTCAAACCATAACGGTGAAATCTGGCGATGGATCGATACGCGGTCTGAACCTCGGTATTAACGCCGATGGCCAGTTGCAACTGGAAACCGAGCAGGGAAGACAGGTATTTTCAGCCGCGGATATATCGATCGGAAGTATTGCATAATGCTATTGCTGGACGCTGGTAACAGTACGATTAAGGGACAGTGGTGGCAGGGACCGGCGCTACAGTCCAGCTTTAGTTGTCGCCTTGAGAATGGTTGGCAGTCACGTTTCGAGAAGCGACTTGGTGATATTGATGCCGGTCATTGCCATTACTCGTCAGGGCAGCCAGATGAGTTTGAATCCGAATTACTGGGCATTCTTCACCAGGTCATCCAGCCCGGTAATATACACAAGTTTGTGCCGCTCAAATGCAGCCATGGTGTGCGCAACGCCTATCAGGCACCCGGTGGCCTCGGCGCCGATCGCTGGCTTTGTTTGCTAGCCGCCAGGCACCTGGTGGCGCAGGATGTAATCATCGTCGACGCCGGTAGTGCGATCACAGTCGACCTGATGAATAGCAAGGGTCAACATCTCGGTGGTGCAATTCTGCCGGGTTTTAATACTAGCCTGGAGCGCTTTAAGCAGATTTTACACAGGGCCGATTTTAACCATCCGGATATTAGTAAAAACGATGAACCGGGATGTTCAACCGAAGCCTGTATTCAGATAGACTACGAATCGACCGACGAGGCAATCGTCGAACAGCTTATCGGTCGATGGTACCAGCGGCTTGCAAGCGATGCCGCTCTGATTGTGACCGGTGGAGATGCAAATCGCCTGCGACAACCCCGGGATCGACAATTTCGAGTAGTTCCCGACCTGGTGTTCGAAGGCATGCGTCTACAAATGGGACAAAGGCAGTAATGAAAATATTTTTCAGCCTGTTAGTCATCGCCAATATTGCATTTGCACTGGTGCAGTGGCTGCTGCCCTACGAGCAGCTGGTACCTCAAAATATAAATATCCCGGTTGCCGAGCAATTACGCCTGCTGGATGAACCTGTCGAATCTGAAATTATCGCCGAAGCCGAAATGATCGCCCAGGCCGAGGCCAGCGAAGCGGTACTGGAAGAAGTAATCATGGTTACCGAGGAACCCATCGACGATCGACTGTGTTATACGATTGGGCCGTTCAAGGACAAAACCAGGGCGCTGGAAGTCAGCGCGCGCTATTCGGCTAACGACGTCTTAACCGAGTTGAAATCCAGCCAGGAGAAAGAATACCTCGGTATCATGGTTTATATATCAGACCATGAAACCAGGCAGGCAGCGATTGCTGCCGCGGCAGACCTGGCAAAGAAAGGATTCCGCGATTCCCGCATCCTTCTTAATGAGGCCGATAGATCCCATACCCTGTCGCTCGGTGTTTTCGGATTAAAGAAAAATGCAGATCGGCTTATTTCCCGACTGAAGAAATACAAATATGCAGTGAAATCCGAGCCGCGATACCGCGAACGCACCATATTCTGGGTTTACAGCGAGCAGTCTAGTGAAAGCGAATTACATATATTACTGGATACCGAGGATGTAAATAAAGGCATCGGACAAATTCCCCGTCAGTGCTCCGAATCGGCGTAAATTGCTTGCCAATATCGGGTAAAAACAATAAAATTCGCGCCTCTCGAAAGAGCAGGTACGGGGCACTAGAACCCGCCAGCGTAAACGCCCAATCAAGAGCGTTTTCGCGAAAACTCAATTTTGCCGGCGTAGCTCAGTTGGTAGAGCAACTGACTTGTAATCAGTAGGTCCGGGGTTCGACTCCTCGTGCCGGCACCATTTTTTCTTTGTCGATCAATAACTTATCGACCTTCTCGAAACTGGCGATTTCGGGATTTTATGAAATTATGAAAATTTTATGAAAATAATCCGCTAAGCCGTTGATTTGTTCTCTCACCAATAGCAGATTGTTGCACTTACTAATCGAGTAAAAGCAGACACTGAAAAGTGCTTAACGAGGGTCGACCTTCGGCCGAGGCTGTGTGAAAACGCGATGGTAGGTATAATACGAAGGTCTCCGCACCTGGGTAAACCGAATGAAGCGTTTCATTGAAGGTGAGAACCGATTCCAGAGCACCTTGTTCCCCGAAAGCCTTGAAGATTACATTGCAGAAGATAATTCGATCCGCATCGTCGATGCGTTTGTCGACAAGCTTAATCTGAAGGCACTTGGTTTTGATCGCGCCGAGCCCAGTGACACGGGTCGGCCGGGGTATTTGCCGGCGACGATGCTGAAGATCTATATCTATGGTTATCTCAACCGTATTCAGTCGAGCCGTCGTTTAGAGCGGGAGTCCTACCGGAACGTTGAGCTTATCTGGCTGACTGGTCGGCTGATGCCGCGCTTCAAAACCATAGCCGATTTCAGGAAAGACAATAGAAAGGCCATTCGCCGCGTGTGTACGGAGTTTGTCGGCGTGTGCCGGGAGCTTGAGTTATTTTCCGCGACGCTGGTGGCGATTGATGGCAGCAAGTTCAAGGCGGTCAACAGTCGCGACAAGAACTTTACGCAGAAGAGCGTGAAGCGCAGGCTGCAAAAGACGCAGGCAAACATCGACCGCTACCTGGCAAAGCTCGATGCGGCGGATCGAGAAGAACCGGAGATCCGGGAAGTTAACGCAGCGGAGTTAAAACAAAAGATCGCCTCGATGGAGGCGAAGATGGAGCAACTCAAGGCATACGAAGCCGAGGTTGAAGCGCATCCGGACAGCCAGGTGTCACTGACCGATCCCGATGCCCGCTCGATGATGAAGGCCGGCGGCGGCAGTACGGTGAGCTATAACGTGCAAAGTGCGGTGGACAGCAAACACCATCTGATTGCGACGCATGAAGTGACCAACGCACCGAGCGACCGCAGCCAGCTATCTTCGATGGCGGGTCAAGCCGCGGCGGCACTCGATGCGAAGGCACTCACCGTGATTGCCGATCCCGGTTATTACAAGGGTGAAGAGATCGTCGACTGTTATGCGGCCGGCATCAAGGTGCTAGTGCCGAAGACAGATAGCTCTTGGGCCAAGGCCAGGGGTCGGTATTCGAAGGCAGACTTTCACTACGACGCAGAGCAGAATGAATATATCTGTCCAGCTGGGCAACGTCTGACGTACCGATTCGACAGTGTCGAGCATGGCAAGACACAGTGGGTGTATATGACCTACCAATGTTCATCCTGCCCGCTGAAGTCGCAGTGCACGACGGGCAAAGCCAAACGCATCAAGCGCTGGGAGAAGGAAGACATACTGGATGCCGCTGATGCTTTGCTTAAGCAGAACCCGGATGCGATGCGACAACGCAAGCGGCTGGTCGAACATCCTTTTGGCACGATCAAGTACTGGATGGGATCCACGCACTTCTTAATGAAACGATTGCCCAATGTTCAGGCTGAGATGAGCCTTCACGTGCTCGCCTATAATATGAGGCGGGCCATTAATGTGCTTGGAGTGGCGAAGATCATGGAACAGTTGCAGGTGGCCTGAGAGGGCCATTTTCACGACTCAAGGGGTCTCAGATCACCTGGAAGCGACGAACTATTTTATTGGAAACGTCGTCGATCATTTCGGCGCCTCTACAGTGATACTATTCGGTGACACAAAAATATGGTGCGATATCGGGAAGACGTCGGGCTGAACAAATACAAAGCTCTTTTCACACAGCCTCGGCCGAAGATTGCCTCCCACCGGGGCATTAGGAGCGTCCGCTTACGAGAAACAGACTCGGAGACTCGATAATACAGTGGCGACAGGCGATCCAAAACAGCCCTTTACATGCTGGCGGAATCGGGTAA
>JACZQS010000394.1 GCA_022545625.1 Pseudomonadota bacterium | reverse complement strand
GGGACTTAAAGTCGAGGTCCCACACCACGAAGTCGCGACCGCCGGGCAGTGTGAAATCGGGGTTCTGTTCAATACCCTGGTGAGGAAAGCCGACGAGGTGCAAATACTCAAGTACTGCGTACACAACGTGGCACATAGCTATGGCAAAACCGCGACTTTTATGCCCAAGCCGCTAGTGGGTGACAATGGAAATGGTATGCACGTACACATGTCACTGGCAAAAGGTGGCGACAACATCTTTTCCGGTGACGGCTATGGCGGCCTGTCTGAGGTTGCCCTGCATTGTATCGGTGGGGTGATCAAGCACGCCCAGGCGATCAACGCATTTGCCAACGCCGCGACGAATAGCTATAAACGACTGGTTCCCGGGTTCGAAGCGCCGGTGATGCTGGCCTATTCGGCGCGTAACCGTTCTGCTTCGGTCCGTATACCCTACGATAGCAATCCCAAGGGACGTCGCATCGAGGTGCGTTTTCCCGATTCAACCGCCAACCCGTACCTGGCATTCAGCGCATTGTTGATGGCTGGCCTGGACGGTATCAAGAACAAGATCGACCCGGGTGAAGCGATGGACAAGGATCTCTACGACCTGCCACCGGAAGAAGAGGCAAAAATTCCCCAGGTGGCCTTCTCGTTTGACCAGGCGCTCGAAGCGCTCGATCAGGACCGCGATTTCCTCAAGGCGGGCGGGGTTTTCACCGACGATGTGATCGACAGTTATATCGAGTTGAAGAACGAAGAAATACAACGCATGCGCCTGGCAACCCATCCTGTCGAGTTTGACATGTACTATAGCTGTTAACCGCTATGGCGTGAATTCAGAGGATAGCGAATACTGGGGGCAGGCACAGCTTGCCCGCAAATTGCTCATTGAATGGATATGCCAAAGCTCGCAGTCGACAAGATTCTCGATTATCTCAGCAGTAGCATTATTTGTCTGGACCCGGATCTAAAACTCTGTCACATCAATGCCACCGGCGAAATACTGTTCGACACTAGTGCCTCTAACCTGATCGGCAGAGATTTCGATCGCCTGTTCAGCCAGGTTGAACCCAGCACAATTACGGCTAAACTGAGTCAATTTGTCCAGCAGCGCCAGCCCATGACCGAACACGGGGCGACCATAACCCTGTCGAGCGGCAAGTCGATTACCGCTGATTACACCATCTACCCGCTCGAAGAGGCGGAAGTAGGCGGCAATATCCTGATCGAAATCAAGCCTCTCGACCGCCAGGTTCAAATTCTGCGCGATGAACTCAGCCAACAGCAAAAACAGGCCAGCCAGCAGTTCGCCCGGGGCATGGCGCATGAAATCAAAAACCCACTCAGCGGGATTCGAGGTGCGGCACAGCTACTCGAGAAGGAGATTAAGCAGCCGTCGATGAAAGAATATACCGATGTCATTATCGGCGAGGTCGATCGATTGCAGGCCCTGGTCAACAAAATGCTCGGGCCAAATGCAAGGCTTATCAAGCAGTCGGTTAACATCCTCGAAATTCTTGACCCGATCCGCAGCCTGTTACTGGCGGCTGAACCGGACCGATTCCGCATACATCGAGATTATGATCCGAGTATCCCGGAACTACTGGCGGACAAGGATCAACTGATTCAGGCCTTTCTGAATATCGCCCAGAATGCGGTGCAGGCGTTGAACGGGGATGGGGAGATAACGTTTAAAACCCGTATCGGCCGCCAGGTTACGATCGGACAAATCAAGCACCCGTTGGTCATTCAGATCGACATTACCGACAATGGCCGCGGAATAGCAGCAGCAATCAGCGACAGCATATTTTTACCGATGGTGACTGACAAACCCCAGGGTAGCGGACTGGGATTGCCTATTGCACAGGAAATCGTATCCGCTCACGGGGGCATCATTAAATCCGAAAGCCTGGCAATCGGAACCCGGTTCAGCACCATTTTACCGCTGGAGATTCAATGAGCACGACAACTCCCCGGCCTATCTGGGTGATAGATGACGACCAGTCAATACGCTGGGTGCT
>JACZQS010000127.1 GCA_022545625.1 Pseudomonadota bacterium | reverse complement strand
TCCACCCTGACCTGGACTCAGGTCTCGTTGATCCTGCTGGTTATCCTCGCAACTGTGATTGTCAGCGAGTGGGTTTCGGCGAAGATACGCCATTCAATTATTTAATCCTGCTTTATTTAGGGAACCTCTGATTAATTCTGGGTGAATCGGGTTGTGATTCAAAATGATCAAGTTCAAGGCGTGGAACGCAAGTAATAGCACGGCTATTGCTAAGTTTCACAACATGGGAATTGGTCATTTTGGGCACAACGCGTTCATTCATGAATTGATCAGAGGTTCCTTAACTGAATACAATACTGATGTGCTTACCACTCGCCGCTGACCTGCATCGAAGCCCAGGGCTCAATGACTGGCAGCGGATCGCCTTTTTGCAACAATTCAATCGAAATATTATCGGGTGAACGGAAAAAAGCCATATGGCCATCGCTCGGGGGTACATTCAGGGTTATATTCTGCTCGAGAACTTTCTCGCACAGGGCATAGATATCATCCACCTGGTAAGCCAGATGACCGAAATTTCGTCCGCCGTTATACACTTCGCCATCCCAGTTATAGGTTAATTCTAACAACGGCGCCCGTTCTGCATTAACCTGCCCAAGGTCCTCGGGTGCCGCCAGATAAACCAGCGTGTATTCGCCAGCCTCACTCTCGCGTCGCTCTGTTTCTACGAGTCCCAATACATTGCAATAAAATGCCAGCGAACTTTCCAGATCGTGTACTCGGACCATGGTATGCAGATATTTCATAGTCTAGCTTCCTGATTTTTGAATCGACTATTATTCCACAAGAACCGGTGATTTTCATTGTATGTCTGTATAATTCATCGCTACCGTTAGCCCTGGTCCGAAACACCGATGAACTTTAATCCAAATCTACTCGATTGCGCACCGGCACCGATAGCCGAGGCCTGGTCCTGGGTTAATAATCCGGACACCGGGAAATTAATAGACATGTGCCAGGCGGTGCCGGCGCACCTGCCGCCCCAATCGTTACGCGATTACCTCGGCGATGCGATATGCAAGGGCGAGGGTGCCAGTTATACCGATATCCGTGGAATATTGCCGTTACGCGAGGCGCTGGCAGATGACATCGAGTCCCGTTATCGGGGTAATGTTAACGCCGATGACATTATCATCACCGCCGGATGCAACCAGGCGTTTTGCTCGGTAATCGATACCCTGTGTCAACCCGACGATGAAGTCATCATCCCGCTGCCGAGCTATTTCAATCACTTAATGTGGTTATCGATTCGCGGCGTCAAACCACGGTTTCTGTCATTTGATGCTAAAACCGCTTTACCCAACCCGCAACAGGCTGCTGCCCTGATATCGCCGCGAACGCGCGCAATAGTACTGGTGACACCCAATAATCCGTCAGGCGCAACCTATAGCCCGGAGTGCATTGAAGCATTTTACCAGCTTGCCAGTGCACACAATATCGCGTTGATAATTGACGAAACCTATCGCGATTTTATCGATGTAAACCTCCCCATCCATGGACTATTCGAACACCGGGAATGGCGCAATCATTTCGTACATTTGTACAGCTTCTCCAAGGTATACAGCCTCACAGGACATCGCACAGGCGCGGTGGTAGCTGGTCCTGCCTTGCTCGAACAAATCAAAAAAGTGCAGGATTGCACTGCGATTAGCGCACCCCATGCGGGTCAGCTTGCCGCACTCTATGGGCTGCAAAATCTGCACGACTGGAAACTCGAGAAAGCGCGCGAATTGCAGGTTCGTGCCGAGGCAATCAAGACCGCCTTCGAGCATCCTGATTTGAATTACCGACTGATTTGTGCGGGCGCTTATTTCGCCTATATAGAACACCCGTTCAACACTCCCTCGCGGTCGGTGGTTAAACAGCTGATCGAGAAATTTGATCTGGTCAGTTTACCCGGCAGTTATTTTGGTCCGAAGCAGGAAAAATTCATTCGCTTTGCTTTTGCCAATGTGCACGAAACTCACTTTAACGAGGTAGTTCGACGATTGATCGGAAGCCAACAGGAGGTATTTTGATGAACCAGGAAATCAATGGCGCCTGCCTGTGTGGACAGGTTAGATATGCCGTACGCGGTCCATTTGACCAGTTTCACATATGCCATTGCAGCCAATGCCGTCGATCAACCGGCAGTGCGCATGCATCCAATATCTTCACCAGCAAAGACCGTATACGCTGGATAGCCGGTGAAGCCATGACCAAACGCTACGACCCCGATAAACCCGGGATAATATCGAAGGCATTTTGCACCCATTGCGGCTCGCTGGTACCCTATATCAGCGCCAGCAGCGGGCGATTGGTGATTCCGGCGGGTGGCCTCGAAAATGATCCGGGCATTCGGCCACAGGACAATATTTACTGGCCGGATCGTGCCGACTGGTACGATGCGGTATCAAAAGCACCTCGCTACGACACCGAAGCAGGTGATTAGTCAGCCGGGTGAATGCTACAGGTAGTCGAGTAATTTGCGCCAGGCAGCAAGCTTTTGTTCAAAATTCATTGTTGCATTGGCAGGGCTTGTTGAAGGCAGTTTGATCAATGCCAGCCGATGATTTGCTGACAATCGATGTTTCTCCAGTTGATCGAAATATTTTGCCGATGCGGCACCGTTAAACGCGATAACCCGCAAACTGCTATGCTGCTCGATTAATCCGGCAACATCGTTCGCTTCAATCTGTTGCCTGAGAATTTTCGAATCCAGGCTTCCCTGGCGATGGCAGGCTTTGAGTGTGTCCCATAATATCAGCGGTAATCGGGAGATCTGGCGAACCCGGGACGCATAACTGCAATCCATGTCAATGCCGAAAAGTTCGGCGATGATAGTCCAGAAAACGTTGCGCGGGTTGGCATAGTACTGCACCGCTTGCAGTGAGATGACACCGGGCATGCTGCCAAGAATAACAATACGCGGATCCCGGCCGACAATTGGTTCAAACGAATGAACCAGGGTCATGCTTATTTTTTCATCTGATCGAAGAATTCGAGATTGGTTTTACTGTTTTGCATACGTCCGAGGACGAATTCCATCGCTTCGATTTCATCCATAGAATGTAAAAACTTGCGCAATATCCAGACTTTTTGCAATTCCTCCGGATCCATCAACAGTTCTTCACGGCGCGTGCCCGATCGATTAATGTGAATTGCCGGAAATACCCGCTTTTCCGAAATCTTACGATCCAGATGGAGTTCCATATTGCCGGTGCCTTTGAATTCTTCGTAAATTACTTCATCCATTTTAGACCCGGTTTCCACCAGCGAAGTCGCAAGGATTGTCAGGCTGCCCCCTTCCTCTATATTTCGTGCCGCACCAAAAAAACGTTTGGGACGGTGCAGTGCATGCGCATCGACACCACCTGTCAATACTTTACCCGAGGACGGAATTGTCGTGTTATAGGCACGCGCTAGACGAGTGATGGAATCGAGCAGGATGACAACGTCACGCTTATGCTCTACCAGGCGCTTGGCCTTCTCAATGACCATCTCGGCGACCTGGACATGGCGACTGGCCGGTTCATCAAAAGTAGAGGCAACCACCTCGCCCTTGACCATGCGTGCCATTTCGGTTACTTCCTCGGGCCGCTCATCGATCAATAATACGATCAGATAGCAGTCGGGATGGTTGCTCGCAACGCTTTGTGCAATATTCTGTAATATCAGGGTTTTACCGGCCTTGGGTGGCGATACGATCAGGCCACGCTGGCCCTTACCAATCGGTGATACCAGGTCAATGATGCGCGCCGTGATGTCTTCGGTACTACCATTACCGCGTTCTAGTTTCAGTCGATCTTCTGCATGTAGCGGCGTTAGATTTTCGAACAGAACCTTGTGCTTGACATTATCCGGCGAGTCAAAATTGATTTCGTCTACCTTGAGTAAGGCAAAGTACCGCTCATTATCCTTGGGTGGTCTGATCTTACCGCTGATGGTATCACCGGTACGCAGGTTAAATCGCCTGATCTGGCTGGGTGATACGTAGATATCATCCGGACCCGCCAGGTATGAACTGTCTGCCGAGCGTAAAAAACCGAATCCATCCTGTAATATCTCCAATACCCCCTCGCTGAAAATATCCTCACCCTTCTTGGACTGGACTTTGAGTATGCTGAATACGATATCCTGCCTTCGCATACGGGAAGAGTGGTCGCCCCCCATCTCTTTTAAAAGGTCTATTAGTTCGGGAACGGCTTTGGGCTTAAGATCGCTAAGATTCATAATGGTGCTGTACAGGGGAAAGTTTTATAGAAAAGGTCGGACCGGTAGCGGGGCTACAACAGGTTTAGAGAGTTGGATTCGTTTATTGAAATTTTTGCTAGTCGCCGACAGGAAGATCGCGACTAGTAGATAAAGACTAGCACAGTAATAAGAAACCGTCTACTTTAATGAACGGACTCTGTGATTTTAAATATTACTGTCGATAAAGGCAGTTAGCTGCGATTTTGACAAGGCTCCAACTTTGGTTGCCTCGACCACACCGCCTTTGAATAACATCAGGGTTGGGATGCCACGAATTCCATACTTTGGCGGCGTATCGGCATTTTCATCGATATTTAATTTAGCGACGGTGACGCGCCCATTGTATTCCTCTGCAATCTCTTCCAGTATTGGCGCAATCATTTTGCATGGACCGCACCATTCCGCCCAATAGTCCACCAGTACAGGACCGGAGGCCTGAAGCACATCGGCTTCAAAACTTTCGTCTGACAGGTAAACTATATTTTCATTCACGCGTTGCTCCAGCCCTGCGGCTATTCAAATAGACTGACAATTTAGTATTAACCCAATTAACTGTCAACAATCATTCCAGATTAATGGTTGGCTCATGGTTCACCAACTATCCGGGTGTCTCGACACCTAATATATGGCTAATATGCCAGTATTTCAAATCAACAGTACCAATTATCACGATATTGTTTAAAAGGATGAATGATTCAGCGGTTGATTACAATCTGTTACCATAGCCTTTTGATAGCATCTAGTTCCCGGCCTTCTTAATCTAATGAGTGAACAACATTTGACCGAAACAGAGTTCAGCTCGCTGGCGCTAGACGATCGCCTGCTTGCAGCCCTGGACAAACTCGATTTCAAATATTGTACGCCTATTCAGGCAGAAACCTTACCCCTGTTGCTAGCCGGAAAAGACGTTTCCGGTCAGGCGCAAACCGGCACCGGGAAAACACTGGCTTTCCTGTTAGCCTGTGCCCAGCAGCTGCTCAGTTCCGATGTAAAACAAACGATTCCGGGAAAACCCAGGGCATTGATACTCGCGCCTACCCGGGAACTGGCCTTACAAATATTCAAGGATGCAAAAAGTTTACTGGCAGAATTGCCGCTAAAACTGGCAATTTGCTATGGGGGTAAAGCCTACGAAGAACAAAAAAGGCAGTTTAGTCAGGAAATAGATATACTCGTTGGGACCCCCGGGCGTCTGATCGACTTTCTCAAACAAAAATTGTATAACCTGAGATCGGTTGAGGCGATGGTGCTCGATGAAGCGGATCGAATGTTTGACATGGGTTTTATCCAGGACGTCCGCTTCATGCTGCGTCGCCTGCCCGACCCGGAAAAAAGGTTGAGCATGTTATTTTCCGCGACCATGGCGCACAAGGTTCTTGAACTCGCCTACGAGCACATGAATCAGGCGCAGATGATAAAGATTCAGTCGGAATCACCGGCCGCCGATCACATCGAACAAAGCGTATATCATCCCGCAAACCATGAAAAAATTTCACTGCTACTGGGATTGATGCGCAAGTTAAAACCCGAACGCAGTATCATATTTGCAAATACCAAGCACGCCACGATTCGAATCTGGGAGTATCTCCAGGGTAATGGATTTCCAGCAGCGTTGATATCGGGTGACATTCCCCAGAATAAACGCGAAAGCCTGTTAAAAAAATTCCACCAGGGTGAGTTCGCCACCCTGGTAGCAACTGATGTAGCATCCAGGGGCTTGCATATACCTGATGTCACGCATGTATTCAATTATGATCTTCCCGAACTCGGCGAAGATTATGTTCATCGCATCGGTCGAACCGCGCGTGTCGGGAAATCCGGTCATGCTATCAGCTTTGCCTGCGAAGATTATGCGATGAATTTAGTGGATATCGAAACCTATACCCGGCGTTCAATTCCAACCATCGCGATCAGCAATGATTTACTCCCCGAACTGTCGCCGCCAGTAAGAATGAAAAAATCAAACCTGATCAATAAGAATAATAGCAACTCGAAGAAAGGTGGTAATCGTCCGCGCCAGGGTGCAAAGCATCACCAGGGTTCGAGAAACAGATCACGACAGGGTTCAAGAAACAGACCGCGGCCACAAACTAACTAAAACCTACTCTCAAATGGTATACGACAATTTTATCCTACTCGGTGGAAGCGGCTTCATTGGCAAACAACTAGCTTATGCACTTGCCAATCGTGGCTGTACGGTAACTATCCCATGCCGGCGGCCACATCGAAATAAAGCACTACTGGTGCATCCCAATATTCGTGTTGTCGAAGCGGACGTGTTCGTCCTCGATCAGCTCGACAGTGTGTGCCAAAAACAGCAGGTATTGATCAATTTGATCGGTATATTGCACGAACGTAAACGTGACGATTTCCGTAGGATACATATCGATTTTATCAAATCTCTGGTCGATGCCTGCACTCGGCACGGTATCAAGCGTGTCCTGCACCTCAGCGCATTGGGTGCAAGTCAGGCTACCGGCACTAGCCGTTATCTACGCAGCAAAGGTGAGGGCGAGAATTTGATCCATACCTTTGGACAAAAAGAATTACATGTAACCAGTTTTCAACCATCCGTGGTATTTGGCAAATATGATCAATTTATCAATCGATTCGCTGGAATTTTACGACTGTGTTTCGGTTTTTTTCCGTTGGCCTGTGGGCAAAGCAAATTAGCACCGGTTTATGTAGGGGACCTGGTAGAAAAAATAATTATCTCTATTGACGATAAATCCACCTATTCGCAACGCTACACGGTTTGT
>JACZQS010000393.1 GCA_022545625.1 Pseudomonadota bacterium | reverse complement strand
GTCAACAAAGATAGTCGCCTACTGGCGCTGGATGCGAAGATGGGATTCGATGACAACGCCTTGTTTCGGCGTCAGCAAATATCCGAATTACGCGACAAATCACAGGAAGATCCGCGTGAAATGAATGCCGCCGATCGCGGACTGAGTTATGTCGGACTGGATGGTAACATTGGCTGTATCATCAATGGCGCTGGGCTTGCAATGGCAACCATGGATATGATTAAACATGTTGGTGGCGAACCGGCCAACTTCCTCGATATTGGTGGAGGGGCCTCTCCCGATCGCGTAGCCAAAGCTTTTAACCTGGTGTTATCGGACGAAAGCGTCGAGGCCGTTCTAGTCAATATATTTGCTGGTATTAACCGTTGTGACTGGGTCGCCGAAGGTGTCATCCAGGCGATGACCAGGCTCGATGTCAAGATTCCCGTCGTTGTGCGCCTGTCGGGTACCAATGTAGACAAGGGCCGAGAGATACTTGCCGACAGCGATGTTAATTTGATTACCGCTGATACCCTGGCCGAAGCCGCGCAAAAAGTGGTGGCTGCCGCAAAAACGAGCCCACAACCCTGAGGGATTTTCGATGAGTATCTGGTTAAACGAAAAAACATCGGTCATTATCCAGGGCTTTACCGGCCGTATCGGTACCTTTCATTCTCAGGAAATGATCGACTACGGCACCCATGTCGTCGGCGGTGTAACGCCGGGTAAAGGCGGTGAAAAACATCTGGGTTTACCGGTATTTAATACTGTGAAAGATGCAGTTGCGGGTACTGGAGCCAGAGCCAGCGTTGTATTCGTACCACCCCAGTTTGCTGCCGACGCGATAATGGAAGCGGCCGATGCGGCGATAAAATTCTGCGTTTGTGTTACCGATGGCATCCCGGCGCAGGACATGATGCGGGTTAAACGCTATATGCGACGCTATAAAAAAGATGAACGCATGTGCCTGACCGGACCCAATTGTGCTGGCACGATCAGCCCGGGTAAAGCGATGATGGGCATCATGCCAGGGCACATTTACATACAGGGTAATGTGGGTCTCATCGGACGATCCGGCACGCTTGGTTATGAAGCCGCATCGCAAATGAAGGCGAAAAGCATAGGAATCAGTACCAGCATCGGAATTGGTGGGGATCCAATCAATGGTAGTTCATTTCGTGACCACCTGGAAAAATTCGAGCAGGAACTCGAAACCGATCTGATTGTAATGATCGGCGAAATCGGTGGGCCACAGGAAGCTGCTGCTGCTGCCTATGCGCGCGACGCGATGAAAAAACCGGTGCTGGCCTACATTGCCGGTTTAACCGCTCCAATAGGGAGGACCATGGGCCATGCCGGGGCAATCGTTACCAGTGCCGGTGAATCGGCCGCAGAAAAAATCGAAATTTTACGCGAGGCTGGTATCGGTATCATCGTCCGGCCTTCCGAGTTTGGCCATGCGGTTGAAGCGGCACTCGCCAACCTATAGATCCCTGGTTTGATACCAAATCGGGTTTAAACAAGATCTGGATCAATTAACGGAAATAGCAGACGTCCAGAAAATCGATGTGGAGGTCTCAAAAGTGCACTATAAATACACTTGTAACTAGACTATCTGTGCGGTCTTTACCAGGCAAGCGACCGGCCAGAATCTGTAAAACTTGTTTCGGGATCGGGTGAAAGAGGGTCGGGTAAAAGGTTGGATTTTAATTGGTAAATAATTACAAGATTATTGATAACCAGTCAATAGCTGGGGCCGGTATAGAGTGATAGTTTTTCCTGATTGAGTAGTAAACGACGGAGTGTGATATGAGAACGTCAATTCTTAAATACATTTGGTTTTTACTAGTCCTTGCCAGCGGATTAATAGCGGCGCTACTTGGTTCATCGCAATATGATGTCAAAATTGATTTCGCCTCGTGGGGCAGGACCGCAAATGAAATTTTAAATCAGATTCCGGTAATCCTAAAATATCCGATGGTCGAGTCCTATGGGTTTTATGCGGGGTTGCTTTTATTCCTGGTCTTCCTGGTTTTATTT
>JACZQS010000126.1 GCA_022545625.1 Pseudomonadota bacterium | reverse complement strand
AACCTCCAGTGCCGATAATTGCCTGGGTAGCGAATGCCCGGACCATGATAAATGTTTTGTCGTCAAGGCACGCAAAAAGGCGATGGATGCCGACCTGGTTGTGGTTAACCATCATTTATTTTTTTCAGATCAGGCGTTGAAACAGGAAGGCTTCGGCGAAATTTTACCCGAGACCGAGGTACTGATATTTGACGAAGCACATCAATTGCCCGACATTGCCAGTCATTTTTTTGGTAGCAACCTGAGCATGCGTCAGGTCGAAACCCTGTGCAAGGATGTGATCGAAGCAGAGATCTCCGAGGCGGCTGACTCGAAGGAACTACAGCTACCGGGTAGGCAACTGGAAAAATCGGTAGCAGACTTTCGCCTGGCACTGGGCCAGTTTCCGCAAAAGTCAGACTGGTCGCGGATCCAGCAGGCACCGGCGATAGGTGAGGCTGTCGAACACCTACAGGCATCGATTAGCGACCTGCTAGCAGCACTGGAGGCACTGGCAAGCCGAGGAAAGGAACTTGCCAGCTGTTTCATGCGCCTCGAATCCGTTGCGCTTGTGTTTGAACAATTTCTCCATCCTGAGGATTCCCAGGTTAGTTGGTACGAGTGGAGTGAGCGCAATTTTCGCCTGATCATTTCACCGATCGATATATCGGAGGCATTCCGGCAAAAACTGGATGCCTCGTCATTCGATTCGATATTTTTTACCTCCGCTACCTTGAGTTCGCAGCAGTCTTTTAAATATTATAGCCAGAGGCTCGGAATCGAAGATATAGCGACAAACCAGTTTGACAGCCCATTTGATTACGAATCACAGGCGCTGCTATATATTCCCGAATATTTACCCGACCCATCGCACGCGGACTATGCCAGTGCCTTTGGTGAACTGTGCCGTGAATTGATCGAGATTACGCAGGGCCACTGCTTTATCCTGTTCACCAGCTATCGTATGCTGACCTGGACTGCAGATTACTTGCGCTCTAGGATCGACTACCCACTATTTGTCCAGGGTGATTATCAGCGCAGTGAATTGCTTCAGCAGTACCTGCGGAGCAATAATCCGGTGTTACTGGGGACCAGTAGTTTCTGGGAGGGCGTCGATGTTAAGGGTGACCAGCTTCGCTGTGTCATTATCGATAAACTGCCCTTTAAATCGCCACAGGACCCGGTTTATCGCAAACGACTCGAATTGACCCAGCAAAATGGTGGCAACCCATTCGTCGATGTACAAATACCGGAAGCAACGATCAGCTTAAGACAGGGAGTAGGGCGCCTGATCAGGGATGTCGAAGATCGAGGTATCGTGGCATTATGCGACAACCGCCTCAATAGCAGGTCTTACGGGCCTAAGCTGATCGACAGCTTACCACCGATGAAACGCAGCAATGACCTGACCGAGGTCAGGCAGTTTGTGAAAAATACATTCAATCCAGAGCGATGAGAAAGCGATGAAATTTCTGACTTACAACATCCAATACGGTAAAGGCAAGGACGGTCAGGTCGACATCGGGCGAATAGTGGGCGAAATGGGTGATGCCGACCTGGTCGCGTTACAGGAAGTTGAACGTTTCTGGGAGCGATCCGGTTATGCAGACCAGGTAGAGCTGATAACAACTGCATTGCCCGATCATTACTGGGTTTACGGCCCGGGTGTAGACTTGCATGCCGATCAGCATTCGACCAGCAACAAGGGTGCGCGTCGGCAATTTGGCAACCTGATATTGAGTCGATTTCCGATCCTTTCTTCGCGGCATCACTTATTACCCAAGTACGGCAGTATCGATCCTTTGAGCATCCAGCGTTCAGCACTCGAAGCGACTATAGTCTGTGGCGGGCATCGCATTCGTTTTTATTCGCTACACCTGACTCACTTGTCATCACAGACCCGTCTTCCACAGATAAATCGCCTGCTCGAGATTCACCGCGATGCCATACACGAAGGGTTTCCGATCAGTGGCAACTTGAAGGGGCTCGACTGGGAGAGCGGTGTTAATGATCAAACCGTTCCCGCAGATGCAATCATCATGGGCGATTTCAATTTTCATCCGGATTCAGACAACTACCTTCGTATGGTTGGCCCGATCAGTGATTACGGTGGCTACATCACTAGTCCGGCGGGATTTGTCGACGCATGGCTAGAGTCCGGGCAGGATAAAATATCCGGGATCACCAGCCTGATTAGAGGAGTATCAGCGCGGCTGGACTATTGCTTTGTCAGCACTTCGTTAAGGCAGCAAATCAAGAGTTGCCGGGTTGATGAAAAAGCCCTGGGATCCGACCATCAACCGCTTTGGGTGGAAATCGATTTATAACTCCGGAATGAAAATTACAGGCTAAGACGCCGCGTATTCTGATCCTGTTGGCTTGCTTCCCAGATATCAATAAAGTCCTTGGCAAGCGATCTACAATCCAGCCTGTTATCAATATCAAAATTTCCCTCGTACTGAAAGGGATTTCTAAGACGCATAAAAGCGTCGTCATCGACAATCAGCCAGTTCTCGCTAAATTTTCGGTGGTCCGGATCCGATGTGATTCGAATTTGTGCGAAGGTAGGTAGTTTTTGTGCCAGTAGAATCAGGTAATGGCCGTTGCTGGTAGCCACCCGGGTGTCATGCGCTATCAATCGTATATCTGTTTTACGGTTTTGCGTGGCCATCTGGGTCAGGTGGTCATAAATGTCTCTATGGTTATATAATTCGGCTTCAAGATCCTGACCAATAATATATACCCGTTGCTGTGCGCGGCCAATCAGGGTTTTGACACAGTCCAGGCAATCCTTGCGTCCGCTTAATAATTTACTCGAAGTCGCTTTCATTAGTCATTTAATTATAAGCATTTCATGGAATAATAATTCAAGTTTTCAGGTTAAGACTCATGCGCCGATGCGGAATATCGGCTTCGATAAATTCGTCCGAATCAATCCTGAATCCATATTTCTGGTAAAAATGGATGATATATGACTGGGCAATAAGCACCTTATGATGCCCGTTGTCCGAAGCCTGCTGAACCAGATTTTCTTGCATCATAGTACCGATTTTCCGGTTTCTATACTCTTTGAGCACACACATACGACCGATAAATCCGTTAGGCAACAGCCGGCCGGTGCCTATTATAACACCATCAATTATCGCCTTGACGTGTTGACAATCGGCGTCCCGGCCATCCATCTCCACCGCGGCAGATACATTTTGCTCTTCGACAAAAACTCGCGTTCGTAACTGGATTAACGCGTCACTATCGTCAGCCCATCGTGATTTAAGGACAACTAGATCCTGCATTATTTCTCCGCCAGTATCAGCGCACCGGTTTTCTCCAGGTCAAATAGCATCTCGATCAATGCTTTCTGCTCTCGACATGCGTCCAGGCTTTCGGCTGAAAGGTATCGCGACTCGCATAGATTTTGAATCACTTCGATGACCGGGTCGGAATTTGGTAGCTTATAGGCTCGACCATTACAGTAAAATCTGAGACCAGAATCGCCACGATGATACAACATCCTCGATTCAGGATTAGTCATCCAGTTATTTTTAAACAAGCCCTGCTGGCGGGCAGGGGGGTTGTCGAGGTCTTCGCTACCCACTGGGCTATCCACTGGGCTACCCACCGGGCTATCCGATAATAACCTGCCTACCGAATCGGTCCACAGGCATTCCGGTTGATCCATTAGCGAGAGTACCATTGCCCTGAAACGGTCAATTTCCTTCTGCGTGATTTCAGCGAAATGTCTATTGGTTTCCAGGTCAGGATCCGCGTAGCGTATAGAAGCGGAGTTTTGGCGACCCACCTCAAGTGCAAAAGACTCGAGAATTTCTATCGCTGTCGGTGCCCGAAATCCAATTGAAAAGGTCAGGCAGGCGTCGACTGCAACCCCGTGATGGGCAATACCGGGCGGCAAATATAGCAGGTCACCCGGTGACAGGATCGCCTCCTGATCGCCATTAAAATTTTGCATGATTGCCAGGTCAAGATCCGGTATCAAGGCCGGATTGTCCACTCTGTCGTTGGTATATTGCCACTTACGCCTGCCCTCGGCCTGCAGCAAAAATACATCGTATTCGTCGCTGTGTGGCCCGACCGAGCCACCGGGGGATGCATAGCTCACCATTAAATCGTCGATACGCCAACCGGGGATAAATTGAAACTGGGCGAGCAGGTCACCAAGCTCCGGTATCCATTTATCGCATTCCGAAACGAGTAGCGAGTAATGCGTTTTGGGAAGCGCAGCAAAGACTTCTTCCTGAAACGGCCCATACGACAGTTTCCAGGGTGTCTCCGCGTCCTTTTCGATAAGCAGTCGGCTGTGGACCTCATCTTCACAGGCCAGTCCCGCTAGCTCCTGCGGACTAATCGGTGATCGAAGGTCGGGAATTGCCTGACGAATCAGGCAGGGCTTCTTTTGCCAGTAGTGTTGAATGAATTCGGATCTGTCGAATCCCTGGAGTTGCCATATCATGTTCATGCGCCATGGATCAGGTCGGCCCTGGAAATTCTTCTAAATTTCACGTGCCTGAATGTCAGCATTGCCAATATAGGACTCCGGCGTCAAATCAGTCAACTGCTGCTTCGCATGCTCAGGGATATCCAGGCTCTGCACGAACTCACGAATGACCTGCGCATCGATCGCGCGTCCACGGGTCAACGCTTTTAACTTTTCATACGGCTGGTCAACCCCATAGCGGCGCATGACTGTTTGCACAGGCTCGGCCAACACGCCCCAGTTTTGATTTAAATCCTGGCTTATCGCTTCCCGATCGACTTCGAGTTTTGAAATACCAAGCTGCAATGATTCCAACGCGATCAGGCTATACGCAAATCCACTGCCGATATTACGCAATACGGTGGAATCGCTGAGGTCACGCTGCCACCGCGATACCGGTAGTTTTTCTGCCAGGTGGCTGAGCACGGCATTCGCAATACCAAAATTGCCCTCTGCATTTTCAAAATCGATTGGGTTCACCTTATGGGGCATGGTGGATGACCCTACTTCATCGGCAATCGTTTTTTGCCTGAAATAACCAATCGAGATATAGCTCCAGATATCCCGACTAAAATCAATCAGGATGGTATTGCAGCGACGCAGCGCATCAAATAGTTCTGCAATATAGTCATGGGGTTCGATTTGCGTGGTATAGGGGTTAAACCGAATTCCGAGGGATTCCACGAACTGCCGGGCAAATGCAGGCCAGTCCACTTCGGGATAGGCACTTAACTGGGCATTGTAATTACCGACCGCGCCGTTGATTTTTCCCAGCATGTCGAGCTTGTCAATTTGGGTGATCTGCCTGTCCAGACGATAAACTACATTGGCCATCTCTTTACCCAGGGTAGTGGGGGAGGCCGGTTGCCCATGGGTTCTACCCAGCATCGCCACATCGGCATGCTGGTGGGCAAGATTTTTGATTGACTCGACTACCCGGGCAAGGGCTGGCATTAACACCTGATCTTTGCCCGTACCAAGCATCAGGGCGTGTGACAGGTTATTAATGTCCTCAGAGGTGCAGGCAAAATGGAAGAACTCCCGGACCTTGCCTAACTCGGTTGAATCGGCAACCTGTTCCTTGAGGAAATACTCAACCGCTTTTACATCATGATTAGTGGTCTTTTCTATATCTTTGATTCGTTGTGCTTGACCAGGATCGAACTCAGAAATAATTGACTCGAGCAGGCTATTTGCTTTTTTGGAAAAAACAGGCACCTCGGTAATCGCCGGGTGATTCGAGAGCGCCTGGAGCCAACGTATCTCGACCAGTACGCGGTGACGTATTAGACCATATTCACTGAATATTGAGCGCAACGATTCGGACTTTCCTGCATAGCGTCCGTCAATCGGGGATATGGCGGTAAGAGGACTTAATTCCATGGTTGTGAACGCAATTGGTAAACCGATATTCTACATGATATTGAACAGGCGAAAATGGCTTTCGCACCATCCCGTAGGTCCTCGGGATGGCCGGACTGGGTATCGATCTAATCGACTAGTTGATCAGGAAACCTGGTAGGATTTATGCTTGAATATTGCATTTTTACCCGACTGATATTCACTTTCGGTGATATACGGTTCCTGGCGCTTGCCGATAGCCGCCACCCGGGAATCGGACCGACGGTCATCGTCAACCCGAACGCCAGGCGCGAATTGATCGCTGGTGCGCCGCACCCGGTCTTCGAAGAAGGCGTGGATATCGAAGCCGGTTTGTTCGTGACTCGGCTGGAGGCCCGGGCCGCGATCATTGCCGGCGCACATGCCTGTGCATCGTCTGCCGCCAGCCGGTGCGCCACGGCCGCTAATGTCTGCCCTGGAACCGGCTTGGCGCCGGTACGGGTTTCGGACGCGGCGCACAACACGGTTCTGTTGTACCAGCTGGCACACGAGACCCTGGCGCACGCCTGGCCGGACAGCATCGTTTTCAGCCTGCGCGGCATGATGAGGGCTGATAATGCAATCGTAATTTTCTCCGATGGCAGCCGCAGGCATGCCGGTGTTGAAGCATTGCCAAATCGCTTGCGTGACGGCGTGGCTGCAACTTCATTGAGTTCGGCGGGCAAAATCGTTAGTTGCCAGGATGCAGATGACGACACACTTGCCAGGCGAAGTTTTTGCGGCGCAGGCAACGTTCAGGGCAGATTTCTGAACGGCAGCCCGGACGCATGCAGCGTCGACGCAAGCGCGAGCAGTGGGCGGTTCGTGCACCTGGAGCAGGGCGGAATAGTATTGGCAAGATTAAGGTCAGCGGCGCAGCTGAATCTTTCAGGCTCCGCGGCGGAGAATTTGCTGCGCGGGATCGCGGCGGTCATCCCATCCTCTGAGATGCCGAAGACACGGCGAAACAGCGTGTCGACGTGTTTCAGGTGATAGCCCAGATCGAACAGTGCGGTCAGTTCGGGCTCGTCCAGGAACCCAGCCACCTCCGGATCGGCCTTCTGCAGCGCGAGGATCCAGGCGCTGCCGCCCCAGGCCAGCAACAGCGCCAGGACGATTCGGCGGCTCAGTGAAAACGCGCCCAACCGGCGACCCTCCAGATACACC
>JACZQS010000392.1 GCA_022545625.1 Pseudomonadota bacterium | reverse complement strand
TACGAATCGGAATACCTGCAGCATTTACGAAATTCGAGCCTGGCGCAACAGCTTAGGAATCAAAGCCTGGAGTATTTCTGGGGTGTCGGAGTAGTGGTCGCGGATGATCCGGCAAAGTTGACTCGAGATACCAGCGATACAGAATATCGCCTGACTGAGCAGCTCAGACCCTACCTGGAGGGCGTAGATACCGAGCTCATTATTTTATCTCCTTATTTCGTACCGGGCAAAGGGGGGGTCGCATTTATGCAGGCGTTGCGTGACAAGGGCGTTCGCGTGCGTATTCTAACCAATTCTCTCTCGTCTACCGACGTATCGGCAGTGCATGCCGGTTATTCCAGGTATCGCAAGGCCCTGCTGCGCATGGGGGTTGAACTCTACGAACTTAACAAGGAACTGAGTAAAGAAGAACGCAAAGCGATGAAAGAAGGCGGTATCGGGAATTCCAAGGCAAGCCTGCATGCCAAGTCATTTGTACTTGACCGCAGCCAGGTTTTCATCGGCTCGTTGAATCTCGATGCCAGGTCGGTGATTCAGAATACCGAAATCGGTGTGGTATTCGAGTCTGAAGAAATTGCAAAACGAATGGCCAGCGGTTTTGATCGGAAAATCGATCAGATCGCTTTCCGCCTGGAATTGCAACGCGACGACCTGGGCCGTGAGCAAATTACCTGGCACGGTCTGGTCGATGGTAAGCAGCAAATTCTGACCGTTGACCCCTACACCAGCTTCTGGAAGCGATTCGGCGTTGGTTTCATGCGAATGTTCCCGATCGAATCGCAGATATAGAATTCTGTAATATCAGTCGATCATCACCGCGCCCTTGATCACGCTATCGGGCAGGATGTTGGGGCTTGGATATGACTGGATATATTTAATACTGGTCATCGGAATGATCATCAATGAACCCTCCACCTCAATTGATAAACTTGGGTTATTAACCAGTTTCTGAAGTTTATCCGAAACATTGAGATCATCCGACTGTGTCGGAAACTCTATTCTTTTGCTGCTGCCATCGGTAAAATGAATAACTGCATAACGGTTTTCAGCCATGTCTTTTCTCGCCTTTAGTAGATTTTATTGCCCTATCATATCACTGACAAGAGGTGATCAACACCCTGGCCAGAAAGCATACACGGCCGTGGCAACATCTTCACGACCCAGCCCACGGATTCAATTTCCCTTGCCCAATTCGGATAATCCAATGCCGCCGAGGACCAGTCCCAGTGCTATGGCATGGAAAATTTCAAAAGATTCCTGCAAGTAGGTCACGGCCATAATCGATGCAAACACCGGCACCAGGTTGACGAATATGCCCGCTCTTGCGGGCCCGATCAGGCTAACCCCATGAATAAAAAATACCTGGGCGATTAACGAGGGAAGTAAGCTCACCAGTGCCACTACCACCCATCCGGTTACCGTGGGCGGCAGAAATTTATTGCTGCCAATTTCGATCGCAAGCAAAGGCAGGGAAACAATAAACGCAACGATTGCAATACTGGTAAACAGGCCTAGCGCCGATACGGCTGGCCGCCGACTCAGGCCAATCGAGTAGCCGGCAAATAAAAAGCAGGCTATTAGCATGTATAAATCGCCCAGATTAATCGACAGACCTGCCAGCCGAGTCAAATCGCCCCCGGAAGCAATAATAGCAACCCCAAGCAGGGTGACTGCAACGCCAAAAACCTGCATGCCTGTAATCCCCGACCGGTATAACAGATAGGTACCCAGTAATACGAAGACTGGGATAGCACCCTGTAAAATTCCGATATTGATCGCTGTAGTGGAATGGGCAGCAAGGTAAAATAACGCGTTGAATGAGGTAAAGCCGAGTGTACCCATCAGGCAGATATAACCGAGATGATGGCGTAGCGTAGGCCAATCCTGTCTCAGGTATCTACCGGCAAACAATAACAGTAATATCACCACGCTCAACCAACGCAATGTAACCAGTAGCATCGGTGAAATTTGACCCACCGCGACCTTCCCCAGGATTGCATTGGCACCACAACACCAGGCCGGCACCGTGAGC
>JACZQS010000125.1 GCA_022545625.1 Pseudomonadota bacterium | reverse complement strand
ACCGCGTCGCAGGTATTTTGCCAGGCCGATTCGCAAAGAATGGTAATTTGGCGGCCTGCCTGTGAGCCCCGTAAATCTCCGGTAATGCCTTTCTCAATAGTGATTTCGGCTCTTTCCTGCTCTTGCATCGGTGCCCTTGGAGCCGTTTTGATAGCGATAGATTTGAGTGTGCTCATTTAGCTTTGGAGTAACTTTAGTCAGTCAATTGTAACCGAAATAATTGATTCATTTAATCACCAATTATTTGATAACAGGGTGAATACCGGCTGCTGGGGACTTTCATTCGTTCCTGTTGTACAAAAGATTTGAGCAGGTCGTCGAGTGATCGCATGATTTTCTGCTCACCGCGAATCTCAAAAGGGCCGTATTGTTCAATCGCACGAATACCGCTTTCCTTGATATTTCCGCTGACGATAGCTGAAAATGCCTGGCGCAATGATGCCGCCAGTTGGTGTTTTGGCAGCCCAGAGTCGAGATGTAATTTAGCAACGTTTTCGTGTGTCGGGTGAAATGGTAGTTGAAACTCCTGATCAATTTCCAGTATCCAGTTGAAGTAGTAGGCATCGCTATTCTGGCGTCTGAAGTTTCTTACTGATTCAATCCCGGTAGTAATTTCACGGGCCACCCTTACCGGATCATTGATTATGATTTGATAAAGCTGCTGGGCTTCGCGGCCGAGTGTCAATTTCACAAACTGGTCGATCTTGTCAAAATAATCCTTCGAGCTATCGGGCCCGGTGAAAATGAGCGGGAAGGGTATATCACGATTTGCCGGATTGAGCAGTACCCCGAGGATATACAAAATCTCCTCGGCGGTTCCAACGCCACCGGGAAATACAATAATTCCATGCCCGGTTCGCACGAAACCTTCCAGTCTTTTTTCAATGTCCGGCATGATAACCAGTTCGTTGACGATTGGATTTGGTGATTCAGCGGCGATTATGCCGGGTTCGCTCATTCCGATATAGCGTCCACGATAAGTGCGTTGTTTGCTATGACCGATAGTTGCGCCTTTCATCGGACCCTTCATCGCACCTGTGCCACAGCCAGTGCAAATGTTCATGCCGCGCAGACCAAGTTCATATCCAACTTCCTTGGTGTAGTCGTATTCGGCACGGCTGATCGAATGACCACCCCAACATACCACCAGGTTCGGCTCGGTTTCGGGAATCAGGACACTGGCGTTGCGCAGAATGTGAAATACTGCGTTGGTAATACCATCTTGCTTGCCCAGGTCAAAAATCTGATTGGTTTCGATCTGGTTTTTGATATAGACAATATCGCGTAATACCGAAAATAACTGTTCCTGGATGCCGGTAATGATCTGGCCATCGACGTAGGCACTGCTTGGCGCATTTTCGAATTCGAGCTTAATTCCGCGTTCCTGGGATACCACGCGAATATTGAAATCCTTGTATTGCTCAAGTACCTGTTTGCTATCGTCGACGACGCTGCCAACATTGAGTACCGCCAGTGAGCAGCGCCGATAGATATCGTAACTGCTATCGTGTTCGCTATCCTGTTTGAGTTGACCTACCTCCAGCTGTGAGAGAATTTCCATTTGGCCGTGTGGGGTGAGGCGGGTAATTTCCGTGTTTTTACTCATAGGGTCAAAATTGGTCTAAAATTAGCATGATATTTAAGAATTTCAGTGATGAAAGTATAGTGTAGGAATAACACAGGGGTATCATGACATGAGTGATAAATTATTCGAAGTAGCATTTTCCGGAAAAATTAGCGACGGTGCCAATCTGGATGAAGTAAAGGCCAGACTTGGTGGGATGTTCAAAGCGGACGGGTCCCAGTTGGAACGACTATTTTCCGGTAAGCGCGTTGTCATCAAGAAAAATATCGATAAGCAGGCCGCGATTAAAATTTATTCTGCGCTAAAACGGGCGGGTGCTGAATGCGAAGTGAAGCCACTTGCGTCGGGTGGCAAGGTCGCTGTCAATCCGGGTCCAAAACCCAAAGCAGCCTCATCGGTTCCTGCAAAGCCCCCGTCTCGTCCTGCTGCAACGCCGGTTCGAGCGGCAGTCGCCGCATCCGCAAACCTTGGAGATGCGCCGCCACCAAATACTGATCCGCTCGGTATTACCGCCGATCAGATCGAAGATCTAGCGGCTACTGTCGCTCCTGTCGGCAGTGAAATGCAGGATGAAATCAAGGAGGTAGCAGCTCCGCCTATTGATATTTCGGATTTAGATGTTGCGCCTGTCGGAGCCGATATAGGTTCGGGTAAAAAAGAACCTGATCCACCACCACCGGATACCAGCGGAATCTCGATGTCCGATAAATAGGGCGACGAGGGAACCTGCGTTTATTTACAATCAGAATTTTATTCCGGAAACCAGCCGCGCATTCGCGCTACAGAAAAAACCAGCATTACGATTCACGTCAGACTAGCGTCGCTGGGCATGCGCAGTCATCTGTAGAATATCTTGAAACACCGAATTACTCAGGGACTCGTCAAGATCGATTGCGAGGCTGTGTGAATAATAGGGTGTCAGGCTGAGACCGACTCCAGAAACCATAAATTTCAATGTCCAGCTCGGCTTCGCAGGGTTCGACCACCTGGCTATATGTAAACCCGGGACTGGTCTCCTGGCCCGGACGACTACCTATTGTTTTGATCAGAAGATTACCGGACAATCCGGTGTTGTTAAAGCATAAATGTGTTAGCTAACGAATGGGGTTAAACATGAATAACACGGGACCATTGTCAGGCTATCGAGTGATCGAACTGGGACAATTGCTCGCGGGTCCGTTTGCCGGCTGCATGTTGGGATATTTTGGTGCCGAGGTGATAAAAATAGAGCCCCCCGAAGGCGGTGACCCGATACGTCGATGGCGCGAGGTTGAGGACGGTACCTCTTTTTGGTGGTACTCGCTGGCGAGGAACAAAAAATCGGTGACGATCGATCTCAAATCAAAAAAGGGAGGTGATCTGGAAAGAGAGTTGATCAATAGTGCAGATGTGGTGATAGAAAATTTCCGACCGGGGGTGGTCGAAGCCTGGGATCTCGGCCCCAACGAGTTTAAACGAAGCAACCCGGGACTCGTCTATGCACGCATTTCCGGTTATGGACAATATGGGCCCTACTCGGCAAAACCTGGATTTGCTTCCGTCTGTGAAGGTATGAGCGGGTTTCGCTATGTCAATGGGTATCCCGGGGAGGTGCCGGTACGCCCAAATTTGAGTATTGGCGATACCATATCCGGTATCCATGCTGCACTCGGAATCAGTATCGCCCTGCTTGAACAAAAACAAAGTGGTCATGGACAGGTTGTCGACGTGGCACTTTACGAATCCATGTTTAATCTGATGGAGGCGGTGGTTCCCGAATATGACGGAGCCGGAGTCATCCGCGAACCTTCGGGTAGTACGGTAACCGGTATTGTGCCGACTAATACCTATCGTTGCAGGGATGGTAAATTCGTGGTCATCGGAGGCAATGGTGACTCGATTTTTCAGCGCTTGATGTTAGCCGCTGGACAGCCTCAAATGGCGCAGGATCCCCGCCTGGCCTCTAATCCAGGACGTGTCGAACACGAGGCAGAAATAGACCGGGTATTGTCGGCCTGGTGCCAGCAAAATGACTCGGCGCAGCTGTTAGATATACTCGACCAGAACAAGGTGCCCGCCGGGCCAATTTACAATGTAGAAGACATGGTTAATGACGCTCATTTCAAAGCCCGTGGTTTGTTTGAAAATGTCGAAGTTAATGGCAAGCCCCTGAAGATTCCGGCAATCATGCCTAAACTCGAAAAAACGCCGGGACGAACCAGGTGGCCAGGGCCGGAGCTCGGCAGCCATAATCAGGAGGTGCTGGGTGGCTTGCTCGGACTGTCAGTCGATGAACTGGAAGGGTTGTCGCGAGATGGCGTTATTTCCAAATTTCGAATGGGCGGGTAAAAATGTCACATTCGGCTAGAGTTGTGAAATAGCTCATAGTTCGATGATGGTTTCAACTATATTGAGGGAATATAATGTATTCGCTCTACACGAGAAACCAGCAATGAATAATCTGTTCCATCTTGGCCCGTTACTTTCCACTAGCCTGGAAATGCTTCTGGTATTGGTTGGGAATGCATTTTTCTCTAACAATAATATGTCGAGCAATGCTGATCTTGAATCTATCTTGGGCTTAATAGATGAAGGCGAATATATCGGTGCGATAGATCAGCTCCATATCGAACTGGATAACGATCAGGACAATCCGGATATCCTGTCCCTGTTAGGTTATAGTTATCGCAAGGTATTAAACTACGAAGACGCTTTAACTTTTTACCAGTCGGCGCTGCGCGTGGAACCCGAGCACATGGGAGCCAACCAGCATCTGGGTGAACTGTATGTCGAAACCGGTCAACTCGACAAAGCGCAAAGTCAGTTGGAGTTACTCGATAGTTTGAGCCTGTTTGCCTCGAGTGAATATGCCCAGTTGAAAGAGTCTATCGAACAATATCGGCGAAAAGGCTAGCTCCTGATCTAACTATTGCACAAAGGTTTTACTTGCCTGATCCCGAAGCAATTTATTACAGCGGCCTGAAGCTTGATCGTGCCAGCGAGTTGAGAAAGGATGCGCGCTGGATCGATGCGCAGTGGAATCGATCCAGCTGCAGGGTGCTTCTACTAAGAAACGACCACAATCTGATGCATTGGCAGAAGGAAAGAAACCAGGCTCCAGTTTCTATTAGCCACAATCGCGATGATATAGCATCCCTCGCACTAGGGTCATCCGGGGTTGTTTTTTTGGGGCTGGATAAAGAAGTTCCCTTTTTTGCGGCTGATGTTTCCGGTCATCCAGAAGCAGCATTCAAGGGGATAATAGGTGACAACGAGTTCATCGATCTGCGCCAGGCAGGTTGGTTGCTTAGCGCCCAGGAAGCCGCTTTGCTCGCCTATGCAAGAGGTCTGCTCTACTGGAACCGTCATAGCGGATTTTGTAGCACCTGCGGCAGCCCCACTGAAATTCAGCATGGAGGTCACCTCAAGCTATGTACCAATGCGCAGTGCGCGCGAATGACTTTTCCGCGCACTGACCCTGCCGTGATCATGTTGGTTGAGTACTGGCCTGATACGGGGCCACCACGCTGTCTGCTCGCACGCAACGCGCGCTTCCCGGCTCGGATGATGTCCACGCTGGCCGGATTTGTAGATCCTTCTGAAAGTCTTGAAGAAACCGTCACGCGTGAAGTACTTGAGGAATCGGGTATCCAGGTAGTTAATGTAAGCTACCAGGCTTCCCAGCCCTGGCCGTTTCCTTCCTCGATTATGCTCGGATTTCGTGCGCTGGCGCTGACTACTGACATTCGTATCGACAAGCTTGAATTAACCGAGGCGGGCTGGTTTAGTGCTGAACAACTGGGTAGTTTTGGGGAGTGGGGTGACGGAGGCGATAACTATTGTCTACCGAGAAAGGATTCAATCGCCCGATACCTGGTTGAATCCTGGATTACCGATGTAACGAGGCGCCCGTGAAACCGGACGCCTCATCGACCATTAAGCACATTTTGCTATCTCGTATTGCGCCTGGTTGGCACTATCGAGATCAAGCACCCGGGTACCGGCCTGCTTCGAGGAGTAATCCAGTCGTTTAATACTGGCAGCCTGGTCGCGGTACTGGCCGCGGCGAGCGTTTAACGCTTCCAGGGTAATTTGCCCCGACTTCAGGTCCTGAATATCCACAAACGTGAGTCCGATGTCCTTCAATATATGCTCGCTCAGTTGTGATACCTCGGCAGTATTTCGCCTGGCCCTGGCAACTGCCCTGGATTCATCTAGATACTGCTTGAAGGCGCTTTTGATTTTAGCCAATACGCCGAGAACAGATTTAGCGCGGATCTCGTGGGCTGATTTTTCGTAGTCCGAATCTTTCGATCCAAATTGACCGGTAAATTGCCGACTGATGCCATTTCCAGTGTTTGCATCAACGATTGATGCGATTCCAAGGTTAATTAATTTCATATTAGAATTCCTCAAGTAATTAGATTGATTAATTTGTTGCTACAAATGGAATATATGGCTAATATAGCTATTTAACAAACGATAATTTCTATTTTATAGTTTAGAAAAACTATTCAATTATGGCAATGCTACCCCCGCTCAACTCGCTCCGCGCATTCGAAGCTGTAGGCAGGTATTTAAGCTTTAGCAAGGCAGCCGATGAGCTTAACGTTACGCCCGGCGCGATCAGCCAGCAGGTTCGGGGTCTGGAGGATTTCCTCGAAATCAAGTTATTCAAGCGTCGTAATCGCTCGATCGTTCTCACCGATTCAGGACAGGTATTTCTGCCGTTATTGTCTGATGGATTCGCAGGCATTTCCGCAGCGGTTGATTCGGTGCGCAGGTCCCAGGGGGATGAACCCCTGACGATTTCTGCTGCCCCCTCGTTTACTGCCAAATGGTTAATTCCCAGGCTGTGTAAATTTCAGGCGTTGCATCCAGAAATTGATGTGCGGATCGATGCATCATCACGGTTGGTAGATTTTGCACGTGAAGATATTGATGTCGGCATTCGGTTTGGTACCGGTGAGGTCGAAGGCCTCGACTCGATTTATCTTTTTTCATATGACCTGATTCCGGTCTGTAGCCCGGACCTGATGCATGAAGGCAAAGCGGTGCATGATTTATCGGATATACGCCACCACACTTTGCTGCACAGCCAGGACACCGATTTTGATCCTAGTTTTCCAGACTGGGCAATGTGGCTCGCCACCGCTGGCGTTGATGATGTAGATGCCAGTCGCGGGATGTTTTTCAGCCAGGGAGAAATGGTCATCGAGGCAGCGATTGAGGGGCAAGGAATCGCTTTGGGCGCCAGCGTAATGGTTGCAGGCGCGATAGAATCCGGGCGCCTGGTTCAACCATTTGAAACGCGATTGCCGGTGCGTCTCAGCTTTCACCTGATCACTACCAGGCAAAAGTGGGGTAACCCGAAAATTAGCGCGTTCAGACAGTGGATACTCGATGAAAGTGCCTATCTGCGTGAATCGGAAGGCGTACCCAGAAACTAACCGGACCTGGGTTGATGTTAAAAGGCAAAAAAAA
>JACZQS010000003.1 GCA_022545625.1 Pseudomonadota bacterium | reverse complement strand
CATCTTCATCTCGCTCTCGGCATCGAGTCCATAGCCTGATTTGATTTCAACCGTGGTAACCCCTTCAGACAGCAATTGCTCCAGTCGGGGCCTGGCCTGTGCCAGCAATTCGGATTCGGAAGCTTCACGCGTGGCCTTCACAGTCGACAATATGCCGCCGCCACTATTAGCAATTTCTTCGTAGCTTGCGCCTTCGAGCCGAAGTTCAAACTCGTCGGCCCGATCGCCACCATAGACCAGGTGTGTGTGGCAATCGATCAGGCCCGGGGTGATAAGCCGGCCCCCGCAATCGATTATTTCAGCGCCTTTTACCGCCTTTAATTCAGCCATCGGTCCAACCCATTCGACCCTGTCGCCATCGATCAGCATGGCTGCATCGTCGATCAGACCATAGCCGGATTCACCAGTCAGTGTGGTGATGCGTGCGTTGGTAAAAACAGTAGGAGGCATGCGAACGATGATATCTATACTTGTATATACAACTATGGTACGCTGATTGGAATGGCATCGCAAGACCCATTGGTCAATGATTGAGGATATAATAGAAATTTACTTCGAGTTCCCCGATTGCAGGTTCGCCCGGTGATGAATACCCTTTGGTCGGCTTCAGCACTACTCCCGGGCGGCTGGGCCGAGTCGGTCGAAATAACCCTCGACGAAGCGGGCAATATTGCCGGTGTGCGCACGGCCAAACCCTATACGCAGGGTGAGCGCCTCGATCTGCTGATTCCGGGTATTCCGAACGTGCATTCGCACGCGCATCAACGCGCAATGGCTGGGCTGGGTGAACGCGCGGGGCAACTAGCAGGGAAATCGGCTGACAGTTTCTGGACCTGGCGCAAGGTCATGTACCACTACCTTGAACGAATTCAGCCGCACCATCTATTCAATATTTCGGCGCAGCTCTACCTCGAGATGCTGAAAGCGGGATACACCAGCGTCGGTGAGTTTCAGTACCTGCACCACGACCTCGATGGCCGACCTTACGCCAATCGTGCCGAAATGAGCTTGCAGTGTATGCATGCGGCCGCTTCGGTTGGGTTTGGTTTCACCGCACTGCCGGTATTATACCGCTACGCAGGTTTTGGCGAGGCGGAACCACTGCCCGGTCAAAAACGTTTCCTCAATGAGGCCGATGATTTTGTGCGCATCGTTGAAGCATTGCAAACCGCTGCAAATAAAGATGCCAATACTTCGGTAGGAATCGCACCCCATTCATTGCGGGCGATAAGCCAGTCATTATTGAGCGAGGTCATCAATAGCTGTGGCCCCGGCAACCTGGCTGCGATTCATATTCATATTGCCGAGCAGATAAAAGAGGTCGACGATTGCCTTGCCTGGAGCCAACAGCGCCCGGTCGAATGGCTGTTCAATCAATTCGAGGTCAACCAGAACTGGTGCCTGGTGCATGCCACCCATATGAACGAAGCGGAAACCGTGACCCTGGCAAAAAGCGGCGCTGTTGT
Organism: Pseudomonadota bacterium; assembly: GCA_022545625.1. GTDB lineage: Bacteria > Pseudomonadota > Gammaproteobacteria. The sequence goes on along the minus strand of JACZQS010000003.1, from coordinate 22,830 downwards.
GGGATTATGCCCTACCACCGAGGCTAACCTGGGCGATGGTTTATTCAACGCGGTCGATTATTTCAAGGCTAGCGGGCGATGGGCGATCGGCTCTGATAGCCATATCTCGATCGACCCGGTAGAAGAGCTACGCTGGCTCGAATATGGTCAACGCCTGAATACGCGCAATCGTAACCTGCTGGTGTCAGCGCAAAACCTGAATACCGGGCGCAATTTACTGGATGGCGCATTACACGGCGGGGCACTGGCCTGTGGCCGTAAAATCGGCCGTATCGAAACCGGCTATCGTGCCGATTTTGTCTCGCTGGACACACAGCATCCGCGTCTTTACGGACGCATACAGGATGATTTGATCGATAGCTGGATATTTTCCGGTAACACCAACCTGGTCGAGTCGGTATTCGTCGGCGGCAAAAAAATAATCGACCAGGGGCACCACACCGATGAAGAAACCATTGCACAGAAATTCAGGCAAACTCTCGATGAACTCGCGGATTAAGGCAACACCATGAATGAGAAACTTGTGCTCTACCCCGGATCGGTAACGCTCGACCAACTGTGCCAGTTTTATCGTAACGACCCGGAGATCCATCTGCACGAATCCTGTAAGAACCGGGTCGATGCCGCGGCACATATCGTTCAACAGGCTGCTGCCGGCGACGAAGCTGTTTACGGCATTAACACCGGGTTCGGTAAACTCGCGAGTACGCGTATACCGGCAGAGCAGACTACGCAATTACAACGCAATTTAATCTTGTCGCATTGCTGTGGTGTCGGCGAAGCTTTGCCCGTGAAAATCGTCCGCATGGTGATGCTGCTGAAAATAATATCGCTTGGCCGCGGTGCCTCGGGTGTACGCTGGCAGGTGATAAAACGTCTCGAGAAATTTTTGCACATCGGCCTTTCGCCGATGGTGCCAGAAAAAGGTTCGGTCGGAGCTTCCGGCGACCTGGCACCGCTCGCCCATCTGACCGCGGTTCTTCTCGGTGAAGGTTATGCAATGTACAAAGGCAAAACGATGCCGGCGTCGGAAGCATTGAAAGCGGCCGGACTCGAACCGCTTGAACTCGGCCCGAAAGAAGGACTGGGTATGATCAATGGCACGCAGGTATCTACCGCTCTCGCACTGGCAGCGCTATTTGATAGCTGGGGCCTGGCGCAAACCGCCCTGGTTTCGGGCGCGATGACTACCGATGCATTAATGGACTCAACCGCGCCATTTCGGCCGGAAATTCACGCTTTGCGCGGATTACAGGGTCAGATCGATGCGGCCGCCGCGCTGCGCGGTCTGCTCGCTGGCTCACAGATTCGTGAGTCGCATCGGAGTAACGACGAGCGCGTGCAAGACCCGTATAGCATCCGCTGTCAGCCACAGGTGATGGGGGCCTGCCTGGATTTGTTACGCCAGATCGGCAGCACGCTTGAAATCGAAGCCAACGCGGTAACCGATAATCCAATCGTCGTGATCGAGGACGGATCGATATTATCGGGCGGCAACTTCCACGCGGAGCCGGTCGCCTTTGCTGCCGATCAATGCGCACTGGCGATAGCTGAAATTGGCTCGATCACCGAGCGGCGTATCGCAATCACGGTCGATCCGGCACAGAGCTTCGGCTTACCTGCATTTTTATCGCCCGATCCCGGTTTGAACTCGGGCTTCATGATCGCCGAGGTCACCTCGGCTGCATTAATGGCGGAAAACAAGCATAAGGCCATGCCTTGTTCGATCGACTCCACGCCGACCAGCGCCAACCAGGAAGATCACGTTTCGATGGCATGCCACGCGGCCCGGCGTCTGCAAGCAATGAACCAAAATCTCGCCAGTATCATCGCGATCGAACTACTCACCAGCGTGCAGGGAATCGAGTTTCGTGCACCGATAGAAACCAGCCCGCCATTGCTAAAGGTCATGCAGGTCGTTCGCGAACGCGTCAAGCGCCTCGAAAATGACCGCTACCTGGCCGATGATATTGCCAGGGTCAAGGAGATGGTGATGAAACGCGACATCATACTGGCAATCGAAGATGACGATTTGCTGCCGTTACTATGAAGCTTGACCTGGCGATCGGTGATAGCCCTCTTGTTCTGGCGCAACCACACGGGGGTATCGAAATACCACAATCTTTACTCAGCCGTCTAAACCCGAAAGGTCGTGCGATGGAAGATACCGACTGGCATATCACGCGGCTGTACGACGGCCTGATCGATAACGCCACGGTGCTCAGCACGCCGATTCATCGCTACGTGATCGACGTCAACCGCGACCCGTCGGATGTATCGCTATACCCCGGGCAAAACACAACCAGTCTTTGCCCGACTACTGCCTTTGACGGGGACCCTATTTACCGCGAAGGCGAAGAGCCTGGCGAAGACGAAATCGGCGAGCGTCGACTCAAATATCATGCGCCTTATCACGATACCCTGCGCGAGCAACTGGAGAGGGTCCATCAAAAACATGGCTACGTCGTGCTTTATGACTGCCATTCGATCCGCTCACAGCTGCCCTATCTGTTCGACGGCAAGTTGCCGGATTTCAATATCGGTACCAACAGCGGGCTGTCCTGCGATTCTGCAATCGAGGCGACTGTCAAAAATATCTGCGCGCAGGCATCCAAATACACCTGCATCGCCAACGGCCGCTTCAAAGGCGGTTGGACGACACGTCATTACGGGAATCCGCAAACAGGTTATCACGCCATCCAGATGGAGCTGGCACAATGCAGCTATATGGAGGAAAAGCCACCCTGGGATTACGATGTTAAAAAGGCCGAAAAGCTCCGGGTGACCCTGGCGAGCATTTTGCGGGTTATATTAGAATTGCGGCTCTGAATTATTAACCTGCCTGATTGAATTACGGCTGTGAACAAATTTGGATTCCCAACAACTACTGCCTGCTTTCAGGTAGAATCTCAGCCCGGGAGAGGTAGAATTCTCACTCAACATTCCGGTGTGCCACCGGGGAAGGTCAGCTTGTAAATGTGCAGCCTGTACTACACTTAGCTGACTCAAGTTTTAACCGAGCAGGAATATCCTTAATGCCCGATTCGATCAAGCTTCTTAAAACTCGGCGCTTTCTGCCTTTTTTCCTGACCCAGTTGCTCGGTGCCTTCAACGATAACCTGTACAAAAACGGGCTGACAATTTTTATTGCGTTTCAAACTGCCAATATGACCCAGGCTTCGAGTAATACCCTGGTCAACATCGCGGCAGGCCTCTTTATTCTTCCATTTTTTCTGATTTCACCGATTGCCGGCCAGCTCGCCGACAAGTATGAAAAATCATTCCTGATTCGACGTGTGAAACTGCTCGAAATCCTGATCATGCTATTTGCCGCGGTAGCATTTTATTTGCAGAATTCCTGGTTGCTGATCGCGATATTATTTTTAATGGGTACACAGTCGGCATTATTTGGGCCGGTAAAATACAGCTTACTGCCGCAGGCCCTGCACCGCGAGGAGCTGGTGGGCGGCAATGCGATGGTAGAGTTTGGGACTTTTCTGGCGATACTTCTCGGATTGATAGCGAGTGTTTTTATCCTCGACCTGGGTACCACCACGCTTTCCCTGGCGGTCGTATCCGTGGCCATTATTGGATACCTGACCAGTCGCTCGATTCCGCCACTTCCCCCGGCATCACCGGAATTAAAAGTCAGTTTTAACCTGTTTAAGCAAACCGCCAGTATCCTGCGCGACGCGCACCAGAATCAAACCGTTTTTTATTCGATCTTGGGTATCTCGTGGTTCTGGTTTATTGGAATTACCTATGTTACGCAACTACCCAACTACGTTCGCTACGAGTTGGGCGGTAATGAACAAGTTTATATTTTACTGCTCGCAATGTTTTCAATTGGCATTGGCGCAGGTTCTTTTCTGTGTGAACGCCTGTCGGGTCGAATTGTCGAAATTGGCCTGGTGCCATTAGGCGCACTGGGTCTGACCCTGTTTGGCGCCGATATTTATTTCAGCCAGCCGCTCACCCCCGATCAGACATTGTTCGGGCCCATGACATTTATCCGCGATGGCAGCAGTGTTCGCGTGATGATTGATATCGTTATGCTCGGTGTATCCGGCGGTATCTATATCGTACCGCTTTACGCGTTGGTACAGCAGCGCAGCGAACTGAAAAAACGCTCACGCATCATTGCTGCCAACAATGTGCTCAATGCATTATTCATGGTCGTTGCCGCTCTCTACGCCCTGTTCATTCTATCCACCGGCGTCACGGTATCGACATTATTTTTAATCATGGCCATCATGAACGTGATAGTAACGTTATTTATCTTCACCCTAGTGCCCGAATTCGTCATGCGCCTGTTAATCTGGCTGCTAATCCACACGGTATATCGCGTGGACAAAACAGGCCTGGATAAGATTCCGGACGACGGACCGGCTCTTCTAATATGCAACCACGTCAGTTTTGTCGACGCACTAATCCTGGCCGGCAGCATCAAACGTCCGATTCGTTTCGTGATGTATTTCCGTATCTATCAGCTACCGATATTGTCGTTTATATTTAAGACTGCAAACGCTATACCGATTGCCTCGCCAAATGAACATGCCGGGTTGATGAAACTGGCATTTAACCGCATCAGCGAGGCTTTCGCAGAGGGTGAACTGGTGTGTATTTTCCCCGAAGGTAAAATTACTGATTCGGGTGAAATGGGGCAATTTAAATCGGGTGTTATAAGAATTCTCGAACGAGATCCGGTACCGATCGTTCCACTTGCATTGCGTGGGCTGTGGGGTAGTTTCTTTAGCCGAAAACACGGTAAAGCAATGACACGCTGGTTTCCACGGGGCTGGTTTAGCCGTATAGAACTGGTCGCCGGCGATCCAATCGAGGCATCCGATGCCTCGCAAGAAAGCCTGTACCGAAGAGTTTCGGTGTTACGGGGTAAAAAACTCTAAGCCACCGCAGGTAGAAATAGATAAATTTCTTATCTATAATGTCGGTCCTTTTCCCAGCACAGATTAGAACGGAGCCGTCATGAGCCAGCCAGCAGAAGCCTTAAGCTCGAATTTCCCCGCGTTATACCATTACGTCAACGGAGAAAAAATTACCGCTAGTGGCGGCCGCTTCGGCGATATCTTCAACCCCACCCTGGGGGTCAAATCGGCCGAAGTCCCACTCGCCTCAAAATCGGAAGTTGAAGCTGCGATAGCAGTAGCCGAAGCGGCCTTTCCGGCATGGGCGGCGACGTCGGTATTAAAACGCTCGCGGGTAATGACCAAATTTTTACAGCTGTTATACGAGCACCAGACTGAGCTCGCCGAACTCGTCTGCAAGGAACACGGCAAGGTAATCGAGGATGCGATGGGATCGGTATTGCGCGGTATCGAAGTAGTAGAATTTGCCTGCGGCGCACCCCATCAACAAAAAGGCGAGTTTTCCGATAATGTCGCCAACGGCATAGATATCTACTCGATGCGCAAGCCGCTGGGTGTGGTAGCCGGAATCACGCCGTTCAACTTCCCGGCGATGATTCCGCTATGGATGACCGGCATGGCAATCGTCACCGGCAACACGGTGATATTGAAACCGTCCGAAAAAGATCCATCCTGTCCGCTACGCATGGCCGAGTTGTTTGTTGAAGCCGGGGGACCCCCGGGGGTGTTCAATGTTGTCAATGGAGACAAGGAAGCGGTCGACACACTGCTCAACGATGAGCGAATCAAGGCTGTCAGTTTCGTCGGCTCAACTGCAATAGCGCAGTATGTTTACGCGACCGCAACAGCGAACGGCAAACGTTGCCAGGCTATGGGTGGGGCAAAAAACCACATGCTGATAATGCCGGATGCCGATCTCGAAGACGTTGCCAATGCGTTAATGGGCGCGGCCTATGGCTCGGCCGGTGAACGCTGCATGTCGATATCGGTTGGTGTTTGTGTCGGCGATAAAGTAGCCGATGAATTGATTGAAATCCTCAAGCCGCGTGTCGAGGCCCTGCGTATCGGACCGAGCCTCGATAGCGGCCTGGAAATGGGCCCGCTGGTCACCAAGCAACACCGCGAAAAAGTAATGTCATATATTCAGATGGCGCAGGATGAGGGTTCGAAGCTGGTAGTCGACGGCCGCGATTTCGTTTGCGATGGTTATGAAGACGGTTATTTCCTCGGAGGATCGCTGATCGACCAGGTGAAACCCGAGATGCAGTCTTACCAGGAAGAGATATTCGGACCCGTACTGCAAATCATGCGTTCGGGTTCATTTGAAGAAGGCATGGCGCTAGCGACTGATCATCCCTACGGCAACGGCACCTCGATCTTTACCAAGGATGGCGCGGCGGCACGTACCTTTGCTGACAAGGTCGAAGTCGGCATGGTTGGCATCAATGTGCCGATTCCGGTACCCCTTGCATTTCACAGCTTTGGCGGCTGGAAGTCATCGGCCTTTGGCGATCATAATCAGTACGGCATGGAAGCTATGCGTTTTTACACCAAGGTGAAAACGGTCACCTCTCGCTGGCAGGATAAGGGACTCGAGGCCGAATTTTCAATGCCCGTTTTGAAATAAACCAGTCGATCTGATAGTACCGGTAATAACCGGTATTATCAGTTTTTGTCCTGCTGCCGAGAACAGCCCAGTGATATGAAAGAATTGATTTCGCTGCTAATCATCCTGGGTCTAATGGCGCTGGCATTTGTCGGACTGCACTATTTCATCCTGTTTTTTGGATTGAACGATGTTACCGCGCTATTCTTATTTGCCCTGCCAGTAGTCGCAATGATTGCCTATTCGTCTCACGATACCCTGTCTGAAATGATCCGGAGTGCAAGAACCATTTATCTCAGCTTTATTTCGGTGATTTTCGCCGCTTTGGGACTGGTCTGGTTTATCGACTAGCAGCCCGCAACCAGGGATCAAACAAACTTCCGAATTTAATAAGGGTTTGAATACTAAAGCGGGTTACTCTGCCGTCACCGAGGGGGCCTGATATTCCTGGCATTTCGCGATATATTGTTTAGTGCCCAGTGGCATCGGCACGCGGGCACTGGCAATATATGCGACCCATCGTTTACCTTCTTGCAGCAAGTCCAAACCCTGTTTGGCTTCCATTTGAGTTATTTGTTCTGCTTCGTCATGTAAATTCGGTCGAACCTTGTCTAGCGCTTCTCTCAACGCGACAAATTCGGGCCAGATCTGAAATATTATCGGATCTTTCTTCATGGTTTCGGCGACACGTTTGGCGATCGCGGTAAAGGCCATTATCGAATCACTGGCATCGGCAAATAAATCGCTGGAACAAAACGTCTCGACCATACAATTACCAATTCGGTCGATATCACGCATGCTTTGGGCAATTTTGATAAATCGGGATTCATAAAATTCAGTTGGTGACAAGGTAAACGCCTTGAACGGCTCACCCCAGATTTCATCGATGCCTTCGCACCCGCTGTGGTGCTTGACCTGTTTGCCCAAAGACAGGGCTTCCTCAAAACAATCGGTACATTCGCGCATTAAATCATTGTTGTCGCTCACTTTCACGCCCAGCTCGGCGAGATCAACTATCGAAGTAAACAAATCGGTTGCGCGGTGAAATAAAGCCCCTGCAAGCATCGCCGCATTGACGCGTCGACGCTCGGGGTTAGATTGCTGCTGATAAGCTGCGCGAGCCTGCTCGAGATTGCGTCCGGGTGTATTTATTCCTGCTTCGGTATGATGAAAAGCACGTCGTGTCAGGCTGTCAATCAGTCGTTTGCGATTGCCCAGAGAATCCTCCAACGGTGCGTAGTAACGAATCCAGTAGTCGTAATAGAAAATATACTCGGAATCGTCGAAGGTTCGACGATCGCCATTTTGGGGGGGTTTATTCATGCTTCGGGTTAAGAATCAGATTTGAAATTTACGTCGGCCTGTTGAGACCAGGTGGGCGCATTATAGACAAACCATCGAATATTTCACGCACTGAATTGTGCAACAAAAAGGATAATTCCAGGATAGCTCAGGTGCTGAGCCTTTAATCCCTTATAATCGTCTCAAGGGGCCGGCCTGAGGATGGAATGTCTGCTACAGACAAGGCGTTCTGAGTTCTAATTAATCGATCATTGCAATCAATAAATCATGGCTAATGACTTTATCCATTTTTAGCTCTAATCGCGTTGAGTCGCTACAGGAAAACTTGTGCCATCGATTGAGCGAGGTGCCACTGGACAACCCGCTCGCGAGCGAGGTAATAGTAGTTCCAACTCATGCAATGGCACGCTGGCTCAATCTGAAAATAGCCCGGCAAGAAACTATCGCAGCGAATTTTTACTACCCTTTACCAGCGACCTGGGTCTGGCAACTCGCAGCGGCGGTTCTCGATCGGGTTCCAGAACAGGATCCTTTACGACCCGAGCAGTCACGCTGGCAAATTTTCAGCCTACTGCCCGATCTGTATCAACGCCCGGCTTTTGCATCGCTCCGGCAATACCTGCTAGAGGATGATGCGGGCATCAAACGCTGGCAACTGGCAACGCGTATAGCCGAAGTATTCGACCGCTACCAGCAGTATCGCCCAGAGTTGATCCTCGACTGGTCAGCTGGGGCAGATGATAGCTGGCAAGCGCAACTATGGCGGGCCCTGACAGTCGATCATGGACAAACCCACCGCGTGGCCGTGATCGGAGAACTGATCGATCGCCTGGGCGGGGGTGCCGATACCGTCGGACTCCCCGAACGCGTCAGCCTGTTTGCCCATTCGAGCCTGCCGCCATTGTTTATCCAGGTGCTTCATGCACTGGCGCAACACACCGACGTCAGACTTTACCAGCACAGCCCGACCGACCAGTACTGGGCCGATTTGAAAAACAAGAAATCCCTGTCAAAACTGCGACTGGAGAAACCGCAGGAAGCGGAGTACTTCGAAACGGGCAACGACCTGCTCGCCTCCTGGGGCCGCCAGGGCCAGGCTTTGCAGGATCTACTGCTCGCTCACGACTCGCTGCCAGTCTGCGAATCGGAGTCCTACCAGGAAACCGGGTGCTCAACCCTGTTACTGACTATCCAGCAGAATATTTTCCACCTCGATGATTCGGCCGCGATCATCAACGGCGATTCCTCGCTATCAATTCATGTTTGCCATAGCCCGATGCGCGAGTGCCAGGTTTTGCACGACCAGCTTCTCGCAATGCTCGATCGAGACCCGAGTCTTAGTGCCGAAGATATACTGGTGATGATTCCCGAAATCAGTCGTTACGCACCCTATATAGAGGCCGTATTCCGCGGCAGCGAAAACCGGGGCAATCCGGGTCTGCGCTGGAATATTTCCGACATTACACTCGCCGATGAACATCCACTGGTGCTGACATTCCTGCAACTTCTGAAGTTACCGGGAAGCCGGTTTAGCCGGTCCGAAGTTCTGTCTTACCTGGATATTGCCGAGGTTCGCGGTCGCTTCGAACTGGACGATGCAGCGCTTGCCGACATTCATTTGATTCTCGAAGAAACACGGGTCCGGTGGGGTATCGACGAATCTCACAAGGCTTCGCTGGGACTTCCTGCAACCGGGGAAAACACCTGGCAACAGGCAAAACAACGAATTTTCGCAGGCTATGCACTCGGTGAAATCGAATACTGGGATGGCATCGCCCCGATAGGCCAGGTCGATGCCAGCCGGGCGCAAAATCTGGCTAAATTCTGGCGACTGTTTGAACGGCTGGAATACTGGCGTGATTTGCTCAAGACACCCTGTAACACCGGCGAATGGCAAAACCGCCTGAATCGAATGCTCGACGAGTTCTTTGTCGAAACCAGTCAACAGGAAGGTCGACTGCAGGCGATTCGCGATGCGATCAACGATCTTAACCTGGCGGAAAATGTCCTGATATCTCCCGCATTGTTGCTCTACTGGATGGAGCAACAGCTTGCCAAAAGGGAATTACCAGGACGGTTATTTTCCGGCGGCATCACCTTTTGCGGCATGCGCCCGATGCGTAGCCTGCCGTTTCGAGTCATTTGCCTGCTGGGCATGAATGACGGCGTTTTTCCACGCCGTGAAGACCGCATCGAGTTTGATGGTATGACAGGGGCCTGGCGCCCTGGAGATCCTTCGAAGAGCGATGAGGACCGGTACCTGATGCTGGAAACACTTCTCTGCGCACGACAGATCCTATACCTCAGTTATTGCGGGCGCAGCTTGAAGGATAATAGCGAATGCCAACCGTCAGTTTTAGTACGAGAGTTACTCGATTTCATCGACGCCCGCCATGGAAAAGATTCCGCTTCGGGGAAACGTTTCTCCGAGAGCCTGACAAGCCTTCATCCGATGCAGGCTTTTGCGGCCCAAAATTTCTCAGCCCATGCTCCCAGTTATGACAGTTATTGGTGTCGAATTGCTAATCAAATACGAACGGCTGGGACAGGTGTTCCAGCCAGTGCCTGGGCCACCAGTGCGATCGCTCAAGGCTCTGTTGTCGACTGCATTATCAATCTCGATGAGTTGCGCCGTTTTCTTCAGGATCCTATTAAATGCTTTTTTAATCGACGGCTTAAGCTCTGGTTAACATCACCAGAAGAGGGGAGCGACGAAGAAGTTTTTAAACTCGATTCCCTCGAAAAATGGGAGATAAAGCAAAGCATTGCCCTCGATTTTCTGCGTGCCCGGGAAGCCAGTCCGCAGGAATTACAAGCCCAGGGCCGGTTACCCCATGGGCATGCTGCAGAGGCCAGTTTCGAAGCCATCGAGCTCGAACTCAAACCCCTGTTAATGCCACTTCAGGATTACCGTGGTTTGACTCTTGAGACGCGTGCTTTCGATTACCAGTTCGAAAACACACAGTTAACCGGACATATTGGTAACTACTACCCAGGCAAAGGTCTGATGCATTTCATCAGCAGCTCACTGAAAGGAAAACATTTACTCGCGCTCTGGCTCGATCACCTGGCGCTATGTGCCAGCGAGCAATACCCGGACCAGGAATCAGGTCGACTGATAACTCGCGACAGTGACTGGCGCTTTAAACGGCTCGAATCACCGGAGGCAAGCGATCAGTTGCGTGACTATATAGAATTGTATTACCAGGGTCTTGATTACCCGCTGCCGATTTTTCCGCTTGCCAGCTATGCCTGGTGTTGCGCGGACAGTCCGGAAAAAGCAATGAAAGAGGCGCATAAAGCCTGGTATGGCAATGACTTTCGAAATATCCCGGGCGACAGGGAAAACGCCTACATCAAGCTGGCCTTGCGCGGCAACATGCCCGACCCTATTAACAGTGATGAATTTCGCGCTTTGGCACAACGGCTATATAAAGGCGCGCTACAGAGTGTGATTGAGACATGAGTAGCGCAAAAACTCCGTTAATTCTCGATGCCAGGGCAACGCTGGAGGTCGAACTAGATGGCATTAAGCTGATAGAGGCCAGCGCCGGTACCGGCAAGACCTATACGATAGCCAACCTCTACCTGAGACATATTCTCGAGGGTCGAAGCCCGGCCGAAATCCTGGTAGTCACCTTTACCAATGCGGCAACGGAAGAACTGCGGGGCCGGATTCGCGCGCGCATCTACGATACCCTGCGACTGCTGAACCAACCCGGGCCTGGTGATGACGAGTTTCTGGCGCTGTTGCTCGCGCAATGGCAAGGCCTCGATAGCACCGCGCAACAACAACAATGCAGGCGGCTAGAACTGGCGCTGCGCTGCATGGACGAGGCCGCAATTTTTACCATCCACGGCTTTTGCCAACGCGCGTTAAGTGACCATGCGATATCCAGCAGACAGCCCTTCGAGGCCACGCTACTCGAAGATGACCTGGCGCTCTGGGACGAAGCACTGAAGGACTGGTGGCGCAATCAAAGTTATACGCTCGATCGCGCGGACTGGTATTTATTTCAATCCTGTCTGGTCGACCTGCCAAATTTCCTGGCCTCGCAGCGGATTTTACAGACGGGTCATCAGCCGATTATATTGCCAGCCATAGACGAGGATCTTCCCGCTTTGTATCAGTCCTGGGGACAACTCGATGATGCGCTGCAGGATCTCGCAAGCGCCTGGCAAACACAAAAAACCGAAGTTTTCGAGACATTGCAATCATCACCGGCTCTCAAGCGCAGAAAAGCTCTGCCGTATCATAATGACAATCTAAGCGAGTTTTTTAACCAGTGGGATGATTACTTTTCCTCAGACCAGCGGCTGGTAATACCCGAGTCGCTTCACTACCTGGGTAGCGACACGCTGAGTGCTGAATCGACCGATACCGGGCGCGGCACCGACCCCCGGCTGGAAACTGGTTTCTTTGTGTCAGCGCAAAAACTGTTCGACCGCATCGATCAAATAAAAAGCCGATTCAAGGTACGGGCACAGGTAGACGCCAATCGTTTTGCACAGCAACGGGTTCGCTGGGTCAAACAGGAAAGTCGCAGCATTGCCTACCAGGACCAGCTTAATTTACTGCTCGAAGCCCTGCTGGCTTCTGATGGATCGGTACTGGGTGACAGGCTGCGCGAACGCTTTCCAGTGGCAATGATCGATGAGTTTCAGGACACCGATGCAATTCAGTACGGTATTTTCAAACAACTATATTTCAATGATGAAGGCATCAGCCTGACCATGATCGGTGACCCCAAGCAGGCAATTTACAGCTTTCGCGGCGGTGATATTTTTACCTATATCAAAGCCAGGCAGGAGCCCGGTGTGGTTCATTATTCGCTGCTAACCAACTGGCGCTCCGAACCGGGGCTGGTGAACGCGGTAAATAGCATCTTCGGCCGTCGATCGGCAGCTTTTATTTACGCGCAATCGATCAACTATGCCACTGTACAGGCCGCCGCGAAAAAACCGGCGGCACCATTGCTGGTCGACGAATCTGTGGTGACCCCTTTGACTGTCTGGCAGATACCACAGAGTGACAAGCAAAAGAATCTGAGCAGCCAGCAGGTTTACGCGCTGATCAATGAGGCTATCGCAGACGAAATCGCCCAGCTGATCGAGGGCGGTGTGCAAAAAAGCATCAAGATAGGCGCGGAGCCATTGCGCAGCGGCGATATCGCGATACTGGTACGCACCGCCAGGGAGGGCAACAATCTGCGCAGGGTACTGGCAAAAAGAGGGGTGCGGGCAATCACCATCGGCAGAGACCGGGTGTTTGCCAGCGAAGAGGCCAGCGGACTTTATGAACTGCTGTTAGCGATAAACCACTATGGCGACCGCAAGCTATTGCGGGCCGGGCTCGCCAGCCCATTGTTGAATCTGGATTACCGCCAGATAGCGCAGATTAGCGACGACGAGTCATCCTGGCAGGTCTGGAATGAAAAAATCCATAGGTTGCACCTGCTCTGGCTGCAGCGGGGTTTTATCACCATGTTTCAGGAGTTGCTGCAGCTACTCGAGATTGCCGAACGAATCGCCGAAACCGTTTTTGCCGAAAGGCGGCTGACAAACCTGCTCCACCTGGCAGAGCTGGCGCAGCAGCAGTCACGGATCAGCCCGGGGTTTGACGCGTTACTGGCCTGGTACCGGGCTCAAATTGCCGGGGATACCGGGGACGATACCGAGTTGCGCCTTGAGAGCGATGAAGATCTGGTAAAAATAGTAACGATTCATAAGAGCAAGGGACTCGAATACCCAATCGTCTTCGCGCCATACCTGTGGACTTGTAAACCGCGACCGGTAAAACCGGGCTCGATTCTGCAATTTCATGATGAAAATCACAATGCGGTGATCGACCTCGGCTCTAGTGACCATCAACAACATGGTTTCATCGCCGAAAAAGAACGCCTGGCAGAGGATATTCGCCTGGCTTATGTTGCTATTACGCGAGCCCGTTCGAAAGTTTACCTGGCCTGGGGGGATGTTGGTGACGGAACGATGCCGGGGCGCCCTGCGAAAACCGCACTCGGCTATCTACTCCATCCCGGGCAACTGGCGACCGATCTGGATAGCAATTTCCCCCAGGCGTTTGATCATTCGGACGATATGGCCACAGAACTCGAAACTCTGGTTAAGAATAGCGGTGGTTCGATCGAGGTTATTCTGTTGCCGCAGCAAACCAATGGGGCAATACCCGCTCTGGCAACAAAGCGTCAACCGGCGCTTGAGATCGCCACCTTCAAAGGTGGAATACCCGCCAACTGGCGTATCGCTAGTTTTACCGCGTTGACCCGAGATATCCACCAGGTCGCCCACGGTGGTCGAAGTGGTATCAGCGGTGACTCCATTCTCGATTTTCCTGCGGGCAGCCATGTTGGCCTTTTATTGCACTCGCTTCTGGAACACCTCGATTTTAAGGGTAATATTAAAACTCAATGCGCTGATCTGATACCACGTTATGCGCCACGATATGGCCTGAATTCAGCCGAATACCAGAAAACCCTGACCAGGTGGCTGGAAAAACTGCTAATCAGTCCGTTAAACGATAGCGGTTTAACATTATCAGCACTCTCGTCCGAACAAAGACTGAATGAACTGGCATTTGATTTCGCCCTCGACCATTTGACTATCGACAAGCTCAATCTTTTGCTGGCACAAATTTCCGGCCGTAGCCTGACCCCGATCGAGGTAGACAATTTTGGAGGCATGATTACCGGTGTAATAGACCTGGTGTTCGAATATCAGGGCAAATATTACCTGGCAGATTATAAAACCAATTACCTGGGCGCCAGTCTCGAAGACTATTCAGAGAATAATCTTCAGCGCGCCATTCTTGATCGGCGTTACGATTTACAATACCTGCTCTACTCGATTGCGTTGCATCGGTATCTGTCGCTACGAATTCCCGATTATGCCTATGAGCGCCATTTTGGCGGCGTTTACTACCTGTTTATACGCGCCATGCGCCCACAGCAGGAGTCAACCTACGGCGTTTACTTTGATCTACCTGATTATGCCGACCTTAGTGCACTCGATGCATTGTTGGCGGTGAAGTCCGACGACGGGCGCCACCGATGAGTTCATTACTTAAAATACTCGCAGACAATGGCGATATTAACCCGGTAAGTTATTTCTTCGCCGATTTTATTGCTGAGCATTCAGCGGCCGGGCCCGATAGTCTTCTGGCCTATAGCGCCGCTCTGGTGAGTGAAAACAATGCGAAGGGTGATGTTTGTGTCGAGCTGTCCCAATACCTGGATCGGCCACTTTTCAGCTCGGATCGAATCGCGCCCGATGACATGCCCTGCGGAATCGAAGCAGGGCAATGGCGTCAATCTTTGCTTGAAAGTGCCTGTGTCGGAAGCGCTGGCGGGGAAACCCCGTTAATTCTAGACGACGATCGTCTCTACTTAAACCGTTACTGGCGTTATGAATCGGGTCTCGCTGAATTAATCACTTCGCGTTTACAATCCTTGCCGGATTTCGAACCGCAGAAACTGGCTCGGCAATTGACCTCGTTATTTCCAGATCGTGCTCAGCAACAGTCTTTAGATACCCAGGAATTAGCCGTAGCGCTCGCTGCAATCCGCCGATTCGTGGTTATTTCCGGGGGGCCGGGAACCGGAAAAACCACAACCGTAATCAAAATCCTGGCACTGCTTCTATCGCAACAGCCCACGATGCGAATCAAACTGGCGGCTCCCACCGGAAAAGCAGCCGCGCGGATGATGGAGTCGATTGGTGCGCGCATAAATGACGCGCTGATAGACCCGGAAATCAGGGATTTGATACCCCGTCAGGCAAGCACCATCCATCGCCTACTGGGCTACAGCAAATATCGGTTTCGGCATAGCGCTAACAATCCACTGGCTCTCGACTGCCTGGTAATCGACGAAGCCTCGATGCTTGACCTGACCCTGACCTACCGTTTGCTCGATGCCTTACCGGCACATGCTCGTGTGATTCTGCTCGGTGATCGTGATCAACTCGCTTCGATAGCCGCCGGTAATGTACTCGGCGATATTACCGGTCATGGCCGGGTAATCGGTTATTCGCAAACATTGAGGCATGCGCTCGCGCTGATACTGGATCTCGCGGAGGAGGAGATACCGAGAGCCGATGCGTCCGGGCCGATTTCCGATTCGGTTGCACTGCTCACGCAAAGCTTCCGCTTTAGTCCAGACAGCGAAATTGGCCGACTCGCAATATTGATCAATGCGGGTGACGGCAACGGTGCAGTCGCATTGCTGGAACAGGCAAGCTCCGGCATGAGTTTGCAGTCCCCGCCAGAGTCCGGTAATTCAAAAAACGCGATCGCCCCGTCGGCACTCGAATGGATACTCGAATCCTACCGAGCGGTAATAAAAAGCGAATCAGTTGCACAGGCCCTGGATGTATTCGAACGCTCACGGGTATTGTGTGCGATTCACTCGGGGCCATTCGGCGTAGACCAGATCAACCGCATGATTTCGGACCGCCTGTTACCGAACCGACCATTCGACTCTAGTGATAATTACCAGGGCAAGCCGATACTGATTACAGCGAATGACTACGAACAAGATTTGTTTAATGGCGATACCGGCCTGTTATGGCGAGACGCGGGTGGGACACTGCGTGCCTGCTTTCGCGGCGAAGAAGGGGGCATCCGCGAACTACCGATTTACAGCTTACCCGAGCACGGTACAGCCTGGGCCATGACGGTACACAAATCGCAGGGCTCGGAATTCGAATCGGTATTGCTGGTTTTACCCGACGACGAGGATAGCATCGCGGTTTCGCGCGAACTGCTATACACCGGCGTTACCCGGACACGCCGGAATTTGCTGATTCACAGCACTGCAAAGGTTATTATCAGGGCCTGTGAAAAGATCACCCAAAGAAGTTCCGGCCTGGCAACAAAACTGGGGTGGAAACCTCTTGCGCCCTGAATTACCAGTCCAAATTAAACTGTCTGCCTCGCTGGCAAAATCCGAACTAACTTCTCAATTCATCGGCAACTAAAAAATCGATTATCTTAATCATCCGGTCATAATTCTGCGCCATCGAACCGGTGGTGAAATATTTACCATTCACTATTACCGCGGGTACCCCCTGGTGGCCATAGCGTTGTTCAATCTTATTATTTTTGCGAACCTGGGAGTCCACCGGAAAGGACGCATAGTGTTTGCGAAACAGTTTTTCATCGTAGCCCTGTTCGGCCACAAACTTAGCGATGCTATCGAGGTTGTTGAGCCTCTGGCGTTTTATGTGAATAGCATCAAATAATTTCCCATGCAATTGCTCCTGCACACCCATCATTTTCATCGCATAAAAGGTACGCGCATGCGCAGTCCAGCTTGGGTTGAGTGACGATGGCACCTGTTCAAAAACTACACCTGTGGGCAGGGATTCGGTCCACTTCTCGACAAATGGTTCGAAGCGATAACAATGGGGACAGCCATACCAGAATATCTCGGTCACCACCACCTTGCCGGGGTCGGAGGTCTTAACCACCGGGTCTATGCGTTGAAAATCGACGCCTTCTATAAAAGCCTGCTGAGCGACCGCAGACGTCGACAGCAAAAGACACGATATCAGTACGAACAGCCATTTTTTCAGCATTAAAATTACCTCTGTGAAACTATAGAAATCTAGTTATACCTTCAATTAATGACAGGCTTTACGCCTGATAGTTTAGTTACCCGGGTATTAATCGAACCAGGCGTGCGAAGAATAATGTTGGTGGCATTAACCCTGTCTGAATCCGTGACCCTAACAGATCGCGTAGCCAGCAAAAGTAGGCGCTTTACTGAATAGCAGATATATAAGCTGCCACCGCCATCATTTCCCTGTCCGACATACGGCCTGCTATAGCGCGCATTATGCTATTTGAATCATTGGCCCGGGTGCCGTCCCTGAATTTTTTCATTTGTGACACCAGGTATTCCGAATGTTGGCCCTTGAGCGATGGGTAGCTTGCCGGCCCGTTTCCGCTAGCGTCCGGGCTGTGGCAGCCCATGCAGGCAGCAACCGAAATCTCGGTGATACCACCCCGATAAATATTTTCTCCCTGGGCGGCCAGGCCCTGGTCAAACGCTACCGGTTTACTTTTCTGACCCGCGAAGTAGGCGGCTATATCCTGTATATCTTCCTTGCTGAGCGCGGCTACCATGCCCTGCATGATCGGGTCCGCGCGTTCTCCCGATTTAAAATCTCTCAATTGTTTAGCCAGATACGAAGCATGCTGACCGGCTAAAATTGGCCAAACCCCACTAGCGCTGTTGCCGTCGGCTCCGTGGCAACCGGAACAGGCTACGCTCTTCGATTTGCCTGCCTCGCTATCGGCAGCGATCAGGCTGAACGACACCAGGCTTGATAAACCTATCAGGATGGCTCCAATGTAGCTTGATTTCATCATATCTCCGCAGTGTTAAAACGCTTAAGGGATTTTTGGGCGAGAATGTATATCATACACCAGCGGTTCGTTCAACTTGAGTTAATAACCAAAGTAATATGGCCATATCATTCCAACAAGCCCAATATGTAACCAGTGCGTTCGACCTGTCCCAACTGCTGCCCGACAATGGTCTGGAAGTCGCTTTTGCCGGTCGCTCAAACTCGGGAAAGTCGACCGCGATCAATTGCCTGACACGACAAAAGGGTCTTTGCAAAACCAGCAAAACGCCTGGCCGTACCCAGTTAATCAATTTTTTCGCACTCGACGAAAAACGCAAGCTGGTCGATTTGCCCGGTTACGGATTCGCCAAGGTGCCCAAAAAAAGGCTTAGTCACTGGAACCAGGTTTTATCTGCCTATTTGCTGCAACGCGAGGCGCTGAAAGGGCTTGTCATTGTCGTCGATATCCGTCGTGGCATCGGTAGGCTAGACTGGGAGCTGATCGAAATGGTCAGCTCGGATCTTGCGCTGCATATCCTGCTTACCAAGTCCGATAAACTTTCCCGATCGGCAGTGAAAACCGAAATTTTAAAGGCCCGGGGCCAGATCGATCAAGGCCGGCACACTGTCTCCAGCTTGTCTAGCCTGAATCAACAGGGCCTGGATCAGCTCGAACAACGCTGTGCGGAATGGCTTAATTTTGGATAAATGACGCTATCCGTTAACCCGGCTAATCGAGAATAAAAAAAATCCCCGGCAGTAAACTGCCAGGGATCAATATCTGAGCCGGATGGGGTTTCCGGATCAATGTCCGCTCATAGGAGGGAGAACGGACGATAGCGCTGGGCTATAGCGCTAAATTATAGACTTTCAACAGGGCATAAAGTTCCTTCTATTTAATTAGCGAAAGCACGCGGTTCCTGGAGTGCGAAAAACGATGCGGCTATTTTCAGCTGACTGAACTAATGGGCCTCATTCCAGTTAAGACCTACACCAGAGTCCACTTCCAGGGCTACCGACAGATCGGCGGCTTCAATCATGAGCCGTCCAATTTCCTGTTTAGAGCGCTCGACATCTTCCGCGTCCAGCTCGAATACTAATTCGTCATGTACCTGCATAATCATTTTTGTTCTGTCGCCGTCTTCGATTAACCAGCGATTCACAGCAATCATCGCTCGCTTGATGATATCTGCCGCAGTCCCCTGCATCGGTGCATTGATCGCCGTGCGCTCGGCGTACTGGCGCTGAACCGCGTTTCGAGCATTAATATCGGGCAGGTGCAGGCGCCGACCGTAGACTGTTTCCACATAGCCCTGTTCGCGCGCCAATACCCTGGTTTCTTCCATATAGCGCCGCACTCCCGGATAGCGTTCAAAATAGGTATCAACGTATTGTTGCGCCTCTTTTCGCCCGATGTTCAACTGTTTGCCCAGGCCGAAAGCGGACATGCCGTAGATTAAACCAAAATTGATCGCTTTCGCAGCTCGGCGCTGGTCATCGCTCACTGCGTCAAGATTACTACCAAATACCTCGGCCGCGGTGGCGCGGTGTACGTCGATTCCCTGTTCAAATGCCCTGAGCAGGGAATCATCGGCCGACAGGTGCGCCATGATTCGCAGTTCAATCTGTGAGTAATCGAGGGCCAGAATTCTTTTCCCCGGTGGCGCGACAAACGCCTCCCGAATGCGCCGCCCCTGCGCGGTTCGAATGGGTATGTTTTGCAGGTTCGGACTGGTCGAGGAAAGCCGTCCGGTCGCGGCCACAGCCTGTTGATACGAGGTATGTACCCGCCCTGTAGCCGGGTTTATTTCATTCGGGAGTTTGTCTATATAGGTTGTTTTGAGCTTGTTTAAACCACGGTGTTCGAGTATTAAGCGGGGAATATCGTAGTCACGCGCCAGTTCTTCGAGCACATCCTCGGCCGTGGAGGGCGCACCTTTGGGGGTTTTGCGCAATACTGGCAATGCAAGCTTGTCATATAAAATTGCCTGAATCTGTTTGGGCGAGCTTAGATTGAATTCTTCTCCGGCCTGCTCGTAAACACTGGACTCGATTTCACTTAACTGGCGGTCAACCCCGACACCCTGTTGTCGCAGCATCGCCTGATCGATCAGCACGCCATTTTGTTCGAGTTTAAGCAATACCTCAACCAACGGCATCTCGATATCGGTATAGACCGCGTTGAGCTGACTTTTCTGTTGTAAGCGCTGTCGCAGGCATTCATCCAGTTGCAACGTAATATCGGCATCTTCTGCGGCATAATCACTGGCTTTTGATAACTCGACCTGGTCGAATCCAATCTGTTTCGCGCCCTTGCCTGCCACATCTTCATAATGGATGGTATCGCGCCCGAGGTAAAAAAATGCCAATGCATCCATGTTGTGCCGGCTGGCGGTCGAATTGAGGATATAGGATTGCAGCATGGTATCGTCGGCGATGCCCTGCAGGTGGATACCTTCACCGATGAAAATATGCGCATCGTACTTGATGTTCTGCCCTATCTTGCCGATATCGGGGTTTTCCAGTATCGGCTTTAACGCTTTCAACACACTTTTTTTATCGAGTTGCCGCGGTGCATCCGGGTAACGATGGGCGAGGGGAATATAGCAGGCCTTACCGACTTCGACACACAGTGATATACCGACCAGCTCGGCCTGCATATAATCAAGGCTGGTAGTTTCTGTATCGATCGCAAAGCGGGTCACATTTTTCAGTTGGCCTAGCCAACGTTCAAGGGCTTCCTCGGTGAGAACACATTCGTACTCGCCCGCTGGCAAACTTTCTGCTTGCTGTGTAGCGACAGAACCAGGACCGAGTTCTTCCAGCCAGCGGTTAAATCCATATTGCTGGTAATACTCTGCCAATGCCGCGGTATCGGCATCAACTTGCACCAGATCTTCAATTTCGCTACCGGTATCGCAATCCAGTTTGATCGTGGCCAGCTGCTGGGACATGGGCAGAAAATCAAGCGATTCGCGCAGGTATTCACCTACCTTGCCCTTTATGTCCTGCGCGTGGTCCATGACACCTTGCAAACTTCCGTATTCTGCCAGCCATTTGCTTGCGGTCTTGGGGCCGACTTTTGGCACGCCGGGAATATTGTCCGAGGTATCGCCCATCAGCGCCAGGTAATCGATAATCTGGTTCGGTTTAACCTGGAACTTTTCCGGTACGCTGGATTCGGTCAGAATGTGATTGGTCATGGTATTGATTAACCGCACATCGGCGTTGACCAGTTGTGCCATGTCTTTATCGCCTGTCGATATCAATACACTGTATCCCTTGCGAGTTGCTTCAACACTGAAAGTACCGATAACATCGTCGGCTTCGACGCCATCGATCACCACCAGGGGCAGGCCAAGCGCTTTGATGATGCGGTGCAGTGGCTCGATTTGGACGCGCAAATCGTCCGGCATCGGCGGTCGGTTGGCCTTGTATTCGGCATAGATATCGTTGCGGAAAGTTTTGCCCTTGGCGTCAAAAACAACCGCAATATTATCCGGCGCCTCATCGGCGATCAGTTTGCGAAGCATATTTAATACGCCGTAGATCGCACCGGTCGGATGCCGGTTATGGCTCAATGGTGGTAAGCCATGATATGCCCTGAACAGGTATGAACTACCGTCGATCAATAGCAGTTTTTTTTGATTCTTTTGATTCATGAATTAATCAGAAGCTCCCTGGGCTACAATGCGCGCTTTATTAGGCTGTTCGAATTCGATGCACGATAATATCACAGGCTTTACTGCTTCCGATTCTGCCCGGGAGTAATTGTTGTTAGCCCCGACCCCTGCGATGGAAGTTTAATGTCCGTTTATACCACCGTTAGTGCAGATGCGCTCGAAGCATTTTTGTGCCGCTATAATATCGGCAACTTAATTTCTCACCAGGGCATCAGTGCCGGAATAACCAACACCAATTATACGATCGAAACCACTGGTGGCGCTTTTATACTAACCCTGTACGAGCATCATAGCGAGACGGCACTCGACTATATCCTGGGACTACAGCATCATCTGGCGAATAAGAATATTGCCTGTGCCGCACCGGTACTTGATTCCGATGGATTACTATTTTCGAGCCTGAACCAACGATCGGCCGCGATTATTGACCGCGTCCCGGGCCAGGTTTGCAAATCAGTTTCAAGCCGCCACTGCGCAATCATCGGTTCGGAGCTGGCGCGATTTCATCTCGCCGGCAGTGACTATACGGCAAAACGAAACAACCCCTGCGGGCTCGACTGGTATGTGGTGATAGCGAAAAAACTGGACCCGGTGCTGAATCGTTCGGAGCGCATTTTACTGCACCAGGAGATAGATATTTATTTTCAGTATCCGTTCACCAGTTTGCCACAAGGCTCAATTCACGCCGATATATTCCACGACAACGTGTTGTTCGATGGTGATCGACTCGGCGGCATCATCGATTTCGACTATGCCTGTTACGGCACCTTGATTTACGATCTGGCGGTGATCATGAATGATTGGTGTATATTTGCCAATGGCGAACTGGATCCAGCGCGTACAGAGTCGCTATTACAGGCTTATCACCGGGTTCGCCCGCTGCAGGACCGGGAGCTCGAGGCGCTCAATTTAATGTTGCGTGTCGGCGCCTTGCGGTTCTGGTTATCCCGACTAAATGATATTAAATTTCCAGTCATCGTCGAAC
>JACZQS010000391.1 GCA_022545625.1 Pseudomonadota bacterium | reverse complement strand
GATTCCTGCTTGCGCAGGAATGACAGTTAATTTTTATCACCCCCTTTCAAGCCCGCAGAAAAATAGTGTTCAGATTGGGTAAATTGGCATGGATGCCAATTTAGGTTTACCCGTGCCAGGAGCGCGTGTAAACCGACCTCAATATGGGCAGTATTTTTCTGATGAGGGGCTTGTTCGGGGGCGGCGCTTTTGGTTACTTTTCTCGCTGGAGAGAAAAGTGACTCGCGCACCTACTCATAATAATCTACGAAGTATCGAAAGTAATAGTGTGCGAAATAAAAAAATTATAGAAACAAAAACACCTAACTTCGCAAATCAAGGATTTGCCATCCCCTCTCCCTGGCGATGCACGATAACTCATCATCAGGATTAACCGCTACCGGAATAGAAACCTGTTCCAGCAAGGGCAGATCATTGATTGAGTCGCTATAAAAATAACTATCATCCAGGCTTAGGTCGCTATCCTCAAGCCAGCTGTTAAGCGCAACCACCTTACCTTCCTGATAGGTAGGGACACCCAAATAGCGCCCCGTGTATCGACGATCGACAATTTCCGGTTCGGTCGACAGGATATGCGGGATACCCAGTAATTCAGCGATGGGTTCGGTGATGAACAGATTAGTAGCACTAACAATGAGCAAAGTATCATTCTGACTGCGATGTTGTTCGAGCAATGCGTGGGTTCCAGCGGCAATGACGGGTTTAATCCAGTTTTCCAGGTAGTCCTCGCGCCAGTGATACAGACTATCGATGGAATGCAGTGTCAGCGGTTTCAGGGCGAATTTTAAATACTGCTCGTTGTCCAGTTGTCCGCGCCTGTAGTCCCGTAGAAACGCCCGGTTTTCACGTTGATATTCCGCCTTGTCGACAATTTGGTTGGCGACCATATATTCACCCCAGAGGTAGTCGCTGTCGCCGTCGAGCAGGGTATGGTCGAGATCAAAGATTGCGAGTGCCATCGATACCGTCGGTTGGTGTAACTTTATTATCTGTGTCAGAATAAAGGCGCGAATAGTAAACGATTTCATGAGAAAAAGTGAAGTGATTGATGAAGATGGATACCGGGCTAATGTTGGCATTATCCTGAGCAATCAGAAAGGCGATGTCATGTGGGCACGGCGGGTGGGTCAGGATGCCTGGCAGTTTCCACAGGGAGGTATTAGCGCCAATGAAAAGCCCGAGGACGCTATGTACAGGGAGTTATGGGAAGAAACCGGGCTAAAAAAGAAAGACGTTGAGATTTTAGCCTCGACTAACAGTTGGTTGCGCTACAAGCTGCCCAAACGATTGATTCGTAAAAATTCAGAACCACGCTGTATCGGCCAAAAGCAAATTTGGTTTTTATTACGCTTGCTTAGCAGTGAGCAGGAGCTTGATCTGTCTGCTTCACCCAAGCCAGAGTTTGATGGATGGAAATGGGTGGACTACTGGTATCCTGTCGAAGACGTGGTGTTTTTTAAGCGCAGGGTTTACCAATGTGCGCTTAAACAGCTGGAATCCTGTTTGCCGGTATCGGATCGTTCAAATATCAGTGAACACAATCCGGCTAACTGATTAACGCGTAGTACTTGAGGTGAAAGGGGGGAGCGTTCAGTGTCATCGTTGATATCCCGATTGCAGCGAATTGTTCAGGAAGTCAATCGTGCGCCTGACATTCAACACGCGCTTGACCTGATATCCGAACGATTGATTGAAAATCTACTGGCCGATGCCTGTACTATATTTCTGGCCTCGGATAAGGACCCCACCCAACTGATATTAAAATCCAGCTATGGTCTGAATCCCGAAATCGTAGGTAATGTCAGCCGAAGAATCGGAGAGGGTTTGATCGGTATGGTCGCCGCCAAAGCAGAGTCGATCAACCTGCTCAATGCACTAGACCATAAAAAATTTATCCTGGTACCCGACTCGGGTGAAGACGCCTTTCCGATCTATCTCGGGGTGCCGATAATCACCCACCGAAAGGTACTGGGCGTAATAGCCATACAAAGAGCAGAGAAGGCGTTTAATGCGGACGGCGAAGCCTTCCTGGCAACGCTAGCTTCGCAAC